>VAZF01000017.1 GCA_005888425.1 Alphaproteobacteria bacterium | reverse complement strand
ATGGATTCCGGGCCTCGCCCTTTCAGGCGATCCCGGAATGACGACCTAGGCCGGGCATGTTATGCGTGTCTCAAAGCGCACGGAGCTTGAGGCCGCCATGGGACCGCTGGAAGGGATCCGGATTGTCGAGCTGGCCGGCATCGGGCCGGGCCCGTTCTGCGCGATGCTGCTATCCGACATGGGGGCGGAGGTCATCCGGGTCGATCGCGCCGCAATCGTCGGCCAAGACACCGACCGCGACGGCAACGACGCGCGCTATAACCTGTTGTCACGCGGCCGCCGCAACATCGCGGTCGATCTGAAGAACGCGGCTGGCATCGATGCCACGCTGCGCCTGATCGAGCGGGCCGACGCGCTCCTCGAAGGCTTCCGGCCGGGGGTCATGGAGCGGCTGGGGCTCGGACCCGATCTCTGCCTCGCGCGCAATCCGAAGCTGGTCTATGGCCGGATGACCGGCTGGGGGCAGGACGGGCCGATCGCGCATATCGCCGGGCACGACATCAATTACATCGCGCTGTCGGGAGTGTTGCACACAATCGGCGAAGCGGGCGGGCCGCCGGTGCCGCCCTTGAACCTGGTCGGCGATTTCGGCGGCGGCGCGCTTTATCTCGCGATGGGTGTTTTGGCCGGCATCATCAGCGCGCGCTCGACCGGCCGAGGGCAGGTCATCGATTGCTCGATGGTCGAAGGCTCGGCGTCCTTAATGATGATGATGTATGGCGCGCTCGCCTCGGGCGCCTGGAAGGAAGAGCGCGGCGCGAACCGCACCGATGGCGGCGCGCACTATTACCACGTGTATGAGACCAGGGATGGCGAGCACGTCGCGATCGGCGCGATCGAGCCGCAATTTTATGCGCTATTACTCAAGCACACCGGATTGGAAGGCCAAGACCTGCCGCCGCAGACCGACCGGGCCTATTGGCCCGAGATGCAACAGCGCCTGACGCGCATCTTCAAGACGAAGACGCGCGCCGAATGGGTCGAGATCATGCAGCAGACCGACATCTGCTTCGCGCCGGTGCTGCGCATGTCGGAAGCGCTGACGCATCCCCACAATGTAGAGCGCGGCAGCTTTATCGAGATCGAGGGCATTCCGCAGCCGGCCCCCGCGCCGCGCTTTCTCGGCACGCCGACCCGGGTGCAATGCCCGCCGGCACGAGTCGGCGAGCACACCGATCAGATCCTCAAGGACTGGGGCTTTTCGGCCGGCGAAATCGCCCAACTGCACCGCGCGGGCGCGGTCGCATCCGCTTAGCTCATTGCGGCCGCCCTGCGTTGTCGGGAGGCTGTAGACCGCGGCCCCGGCGCTAGCACCTAGTGTGCCGAATCCGAAATTCGCTGTATCTCGGGCCTGGCTTTGGGCGAATTTCGGATTCGAAAGCACACTAGCAACTCATTGAAAGCTAGTGTGGTTTTGGATTTGAAGTTCCCAAACACGGCTGCCATCGAGCTGTGCCCCGAAACGCTGTGCCCCGAAACGCTGTGCCTCGAACTGGGGGCGTCCGGTCAAACAGCGGCTGCAGATGCTCATGCAACCCGCCGATGCCGGCATCGTTCCAACCCCGCGCTTTACGCCGCGCGCCATCGCGGCCTTAATGCGACGCCAGCCGGACAGCGACCCGGAAAGGGAGACGAATGGGACACCGCTATCAGAGCATTCTCGAAACCATCGGCAACACGCCGGTCGTTCGCGTCAATAACGTCGCGCCGGCGGGCGTCGATCTTTACGTCAAGATCGAGGCGTTCAACCCGCTGGGCTCGGTCAAAGACCGGCTGGCGCTCGGGGTCATCGAGGCGGCCGAGAAGAGCGGCGACTTGAAGCCCGGCCAGACCGTCATCGAGGCGACGAGCGGCAACACCGGGATCGGCCTCGCGATGGTCTGCGCGCAGAAAGGCTACCCGCTGGTCGTCACGATGGCAGAGCCGTTCAGCGTCGAGCGCCGCAAGCTGATGCGCTTTCTCGGCGCCAAGGTCGTCATCACGCCGGCCGCCGAGCGCGGCATGGGCATGGTCAAGAAGGCGGTCGAGCTGGCCGAGACGCATGGCTGGTTCCTGACCCGCCAATTCGAGAACGAAGCCAATCCCGATATGCATTCGCGCACCACGGCGCGCGAGATCATCGATGATTTCGCCGGTGCGCGGCTCGACTATTGGGTGACCGGCTTCGGCACCGGCGGCACGCTTAAGGGCGTCGCGCGCGTTCTCGCAAAGGAGCGCCCCGACACAAAGATCGTTGTCTGCGAACCCGACGACGCGCCGATGCTGTCGAGCGGCGAGGCTCAGCAACGCCGGCCTGACGGCACCGCGGTGGCGGCTCACCCGGTCTGGAAGCCGCATCCGATGCAGGGCTGGAGCCCCGATTTCATCCCGAAGCTGACCGGCGACGCGGTCGATCTCGGCGTTATCCACAAGATCCTGCGCATCGCCGGCGCCGAGGCGATGCGCTGCAGCCAGGATCTCGCGAAAAAAGAAGGGATCTTTGTCGGCATCACCTCGGGCGCGACCTTTGCCGGCGCGCTCAAGGTCTGCGCCGAGGCGCCGAAGGGCTCGACCGTCTTATGCATGCTGCCCGATACCGGCGAGCGCTATCTCTCGACGCCGCTCTTTGCCGACATCCCCGCGGACATGACGCCCGAGGAGGTTGAGATCTCGCGTTCGACGCCAAGCTCGCAGCTGGCGCCGGCCGTGGGCTGAGGAGCGGAGCGATGATCGGCTGGCGCGCGCGGCTCGGGTTTCTGGTGCCGCCCGGCAACCCGACCGTCGAGACCGAGATGATCGAGCTGGCGCCGCAGGGCGTGTCGCTGCATTTCCATCGCATGATGGCGCGGGGCATCGGCGGCGCGCTCGACGGCCAGCGCGAGCGCAACCAGATGATGATCGACCATCTCCCCGACAGCATCGAGCTGCTCGCGATGGTGAACCCAAGCATTATCGTCATCGCCCATACCGCGACGAGCTATCATCTCGGCCGCGAGCGAGAGACCGCGTTGCTGGCGCAGTTGCAGGAGGCGAGCGGGGTTCGCATCGTCACCGCGTTTGGTGCGGTGTCGCAGGCCTTGCGCCGCCTCGAGGTGAAGCGGCTGGCATTGGGAGCGCCCTACTCGCGCGAGGTGACGCTGGAGGGCAAGGCGCATCTCGAATCGCATGGCTTCGAGGTCGTGAATTTCGCCAATCTCCCGGGCGTCACGAACATCTATGACGAGACCGCCGAGCGCGCCTACGGCCTCGCGCGCAATATCGATTGCGAGGCGGCGCAGGCGATCTTCCTGACCGGCACCGGGATGCCGACGTTGCCGGTCCTCGAAGCCCTGGAACACGATCTCGGGAAGCCGGTCATCTCGAGCGCCTCAGCCATGATGTGGCACGCGCTGCGCAGCGCCGGCGTGCGGCAACCGATTCCGGGTTACGGTCGCTTGTTGACGCTCGAGTGACCGAACGCGCGGTCTGTTATCGAGTGACTGGGGTTGCGGCGCTCGGCGGATCGGCGGCGCCGGCGGTCTGCCGCGGGAAGGCTTTCTTCCAGACGGCATGCGTCCAGGCGCCCTCCGGCTTCTGCGCGACCGGGCTGCTCGCGGCCGAGGACAGCACATCGACGGTGCGCTGGTAATCGGCGGTTTCGAGATAGCCGAGTCCCCGGCGACTGCCTGGAATCAGACGCGCGACGGCGCGCAGCATGCGCTGTTGGTGCGCTCGGTCGGTCATGCCCGGCGAGGCGTTGCGCAGCACAATCGAGAGCGTCTCGGCCTCGTGCGCTGGCGCCGCCGCATAGCGCCAGCCCGCCACCGAGGCGCGCAGGAAGCGGGCGAGCCGCTCCAGCTTCGCCGGATCGGCGAGGGTCGGCTGCAGCACA
>VAZF01000016.1 GCA_005888425.1 Alphaproteobacteria bacterium | reverse complement strand
CCGCGAGCGCCGACGGCATCCAATCGACCGCGACATCGGCCTTGCCGCCGGCGAGCACCTCGGACGGCGTTATGTCCGGGCCGCCCGGCAGGATCGTCACATCGAGCCCTGTCTGTTTGTAAAAACCCTTTGCCTGCGCGACGTAAAAGCCGGCTGATTGCGCATCGGCCAGCCACTTCGTTTGCAGGACCAGCGGATCGGCGGCTTGCGCGGCGGCGAACAGGCCAAAACAGCA
>VAZF01000015.1 GCA_005888425.1 Alphaproteobacteria bacterium | reverse complement strand
CCGACCCGGCTCCCTGTGCCCAGAATTTCACCGTCGGGGCATTTGCCTGTGGCGGGCTCTCCTCGGCTGTAGGGGCTAGCGCGACGGCGGTGGGAGAGCGAGCCGCGGCCGGCGGAACTCCGTCCAACAACTTCGCCAATGCAAGGACGACCGCATTCGGCGCCGGCGCCCTCGCCGGTGCGACAGGTCCCGGGCAGGGCAACTCAACTGCCGTCGGGCAGAACGCCCAGGCAAATGGCGGAGCGGCCAGCGCATTTGGCCAGGGCGCTCAGGCCAATTTTATGGGGGCTACCGCGATTGGCCGGGCAACCCGCGCTAACGCGCAGAACGCGAGCGCATTTGGCCTCGTCGCACAGGCCGGGCCCTTTGCGACCGCGCTCGGCAGCAGTTCGCAGGCCGAATTCAATGCCGTCGCAGTCGGCGCCGGGGCGCAGGCGGCCGAGCTTTCGACAGCGATCGGCAGCAACGCTCAAGCGCTTGTGCCCAATGCCGTTGCGCTCGGACAAGGCTCGATTGCCAACCAGAGCGGCACCGTCGCTGTTGGCGATGCCGGGAGCGGGGTATTCCGGAGAATTGTCGATGTGGCGCCTGCGGCCACCGGCACGGACGCGATCAACCTGAACCAACTGCTGTCCTTTATCACTGGCAACAATTCGTTTGCCCTGCCGCCTCCCTCCGCGACGGGCGCCGGATCGACGGCGATTGCGGCGGGCGCGGTCGCCTCCGGCGATTACGCCGTCGCGCTGGGGCAAGCGAGCGTCGCGACCGGCAATTCCTCGACCGCGCTCGGCCGCAGCGCCATGGCCACCGGCGATTTCGCAACCGCGGTCGGCCAGGGCGCTGCGGCGATCGGCGTCAATTCGGTCGCGATCGGCCAGGGAGCGCAAGCCCTTGCGACTAATTCAGTGGCGATCGGCAGTGGTACGATCGCCGATCAGCCGAACACGGTATCGGTAGGCGGCCGGCGCCTCACCGACCTTGCGCCCGGGATCTCATCGAGCGATGCCGCTACGGTGGGACAGATGACCCGAACGACTAGCCGGCTGTCGGGCGGTATCGCAGCGGCGGCTGCGCTCGGGGGTGCTGTTGTGCCGGATCCGGGACGTACCTTCGTTGGCGCGAGCGGCGCTGCTTACAACGGGCAAGGCGGCTTGGCGTTCGGTCTCGTGCACCACCTCGACGGCTCCGGCTTGGTGCTATCAGGTGGCGTGGCGATTGGAACAAGCGGGTCCCAGCCGATCGGGCGGGTCGCCGTCGGCTGGCTCTTCTGAGCGGCGCGCGTTCGGAGAATTCCCGATCCGATCCCCCCGAATCAGCGCGCCATCAGCACCGGGATCGGCGATTCCATAATGATGTGACGCGTCGCCCCGCCAAAGATCATCTGCCGGATGCGGCTCTGGGTGTAGGCGCCCTTCAGCATCAGATCGGCGCCGGCCGCCAGCGCCTCCTTCAGGAACGACTCGCCCTGCGGTTTCTGCCTGCCATAGGCGGTGCGCAGGCTGACCGGTACGCCGTGCCGCTCCAAGGTGCGCGCCAGCTCTTCGCCGGTCGGACCCGGCTCGGGCATGTGCTGCGGCCCGACCGCGACGATGACCACTTCGCGCGCCTGCGCCAGAAAGGGCATGCCGAGCGCCACGGTCAGCGCCGTCTCGGTACTGCCGTTCCAGGCGACCGCGACGGTCTCGCCGAGCGCCTTCCAGCCATCCTTCGGTACCATCAGCACCGGCCGGCCGCTTTCGAACAGCGCGTCTTCGAGTGTCGCCTCGGCGATCGAGGCAAGCTTTTCCGGCTGCTCGACGAGGATCAGGTCGTAGACCCGCCCGCTCATGCCGACCACGGCGTTCTGCCGCCCGTCCTCCTCGCGCCAGGAAGCGCTCGGGCCGTTATGGCCGGGCGCCACCGCCCCGACCGGGATGCCATGCGTATTCATGAACTCGCGAAACAGGCGCCGCGCCTGGTCGCGCCGCTCGTGCCCCTCGCGCTCCAGCGTGCGGTCGACCTCCGAGGAGATCGAGAACCCCATCTCGCCGCCGAACACGACCGCATATTCCGTCGTCAGGCTGTGCAGCCCAACGATGTGGCTGTTGAAGCGCCGGGCGACCAGCAGGGCGGCCTCGAGGACCGGGCCCGCGCTGCCGTCGCCGATCACCGCCAAGAGGTTCTTCATCGCCGCCTTCCTATTCCCAGAGCTTCTATCACACGGCTTGGATGCACGCGTTGCGCGATCATAGCGAATCCCGGCGATTCTGGCGATAGAGCGCGGCTCGACGGCGGCGGAGGGCCCGACTACACTCCCGCGCCCTCGACCGCGAGCAACCGGCAGATGAACCGTTCCGCACGCACTTTTCTCGCTCTTTTTGGCGCTCTTTGCGCCGCGCTCGCGCTCTCTCGCGCGGCTATCGCCGAGACGGTCAATTTCGGCACGGACTGGAAAGCCGAGGCCGAGCATGGCGGCTTTTACCAGGCGCTCGCGACCGGCATTTATCAGAAGCACGGGCTGGACGTGAAGTTGCGGCCGGGCGGGCCGCAGGTGAACCATGCGCAGCTACTCGCGGCCGGCGTGCTCGATTTCAATATCGCGTCGAATTCATTCGTGCCGCTCAATTTTGTGCAAGAGAACATCCCGATGGTCGCGATCGCCGCGATCTTCCAGAAGGACCCCTCGGTATTGATCGCCCATCCCGGCCAGGGCAATGACAGCCTCGACCAGCTGAAAGGCAAGCCGATCATGATTGGCTCCGACACGCGGGTCACTGCTTGGCAGTTCCTGAAGCAGAAATTCAGCTACACCGACGACCAGATCCGTCCGTATACGTTCAGCGTTGCGCCGTTTCTCGCCGATAAAAAGGCGATTCAGCAGGGTTATCTGACGAGCGAGCCGTACACGATCGAAAAAGAGGGCGTGCAGCCCGTCGTCATGTTGCTCGCCGACGCCGGCTATTCGAGCTATGGCGCGCTCATCGAGACATCGCAAAAGCTCGCGCGCGAAAAGCCGGAATTGGTGCAACGCTTTATCGATGCCAGCATCGAGGGCTGGTACAGCTATCTCGAAGGCGATCCCGCACCCGGCAACGCACTGATCAAGCGCGATAACCCCGAGATGACGGACGCGCTGATCGCCTATGGCATTCGCAAGATGAAGGAAAAGGGCGTCGTCGAGGGCGGCGACGCAAAGACGAACGGCATCGGCGCGATGAGCGAGGCGCGCTGGCAGGATTTCTTCCAGACGATGGCGAAGGCCGGCGTCTATCCGGCAGACATGGATTGCCGGAAGGCGTTCACGTTGCAGTTCGTGAACAAGAAAGTCGGGATGAAACCCTGACCGTCACGGCTTCTCCGGTTACGTCCGAGGCCGAAGCGATCGTCACGCTGAGCGGTGTGGGCAAGCGCTTTGCGTCCGGGCTCGATGCGCTCGACGACATCGACCTCAGCGTCGCACGCGGCGAATTCCTCAGCCTCCTCGGCCCGTCCGGTTGCGGCAAGAGCACGCTGTTGCGCATCATCGCGGGACTCACCGAGCCGACACGCGGCACGTGCCGTCTCACGCTCGGGGCGCCGGGAAAGCCGGTTGCTGCCGGCCGCCTCGGCTTTGTGTTCCAGGATCCGACACTGATGCCGTGGAGCACGGTCGCGGCCAATGTCGAATTGCCGTTCCGCATCGCCGGTCGGGTCGGCAGCGCGGAGCGCGACCGGGCAGCGGCAGCGTTGCGCGCCGTCGGGCTCGCCGGCTTTGAGCGCGCCTATCCGCACCAGCTGTCGGGCGGGATGCGCATGCGCGTCTCGATCGCCCGCGCGCTCGTCACCGATCCCGAATTGTTGCTGCTCGACGAACCGTTCGCGGCGCTCGACGAGATCACCCGGTTTGCGCTCAACGACGATCTCTTGCAATTGTGGGAGACACGGCGGCCGACCGTGCTGTTTGTGACGCATAGCGTCTTTGAATCCGTCTACCTGTCGACGCGTATCGCAGTCATGAGCGCGCGGCCCGGGCATATGGTCGCCGACCTATCGGTCGGGCTGCCGCATCCGCGCGCCGGAACACGAACCACGCCGGCTTATGGCGCGATCTGCGAGACCGTGTCGCGCGCGCTCGGCCTGGCCATGACGGACGCTCGGACATGATCGGCGAGCGCGGCTGGCGACTCCTGGCGCCGGTGTTGATCGGCGCGTTGTTTCTCGCGCTGTGGGAAGCGATCGTGCGGCTACGCGATATCCCGCCTTATATCCTGCCTGCGCCGAGCGCGGTTGCGATGTCCTTGTGGAATGACGGCCCGAGCCTCCTTGGATCGCTGCTCGTCACGTTGCGCATCACGCTGGCGGCGCTCGCCGCGGCCGCGCTGATCGGCGGCGCGATTGCGCTCTTGTTTTCGCGCTCGCGCATTCTCGAGCTGAGCCTGTTTCCTTATGCCGTGATCCTGCAAGTGACACCGATTGTCGCAATCGCGCCGCTCATTATCAT
>VAZF01000014.1 GCA_005888425.1 Alphaproteobacteria bacterium | reverse complement strand
GCTAAGATGACCGGCAACGAAGTCTAGAACAGGGGAGGAGCCCATGACCGACAGCCAGGGCATCGTCGTGCCGCCGGGCGAGGGGGCGGTATTGGACATGTCGCCGGGGCGCGCGGCCGCGCTCAAATTGCAGAGCGGCGAGACCGGCGAGAGCATCATGGTGTTCGAGGAGGCGGCGCCCGCCGGCACCGCGACCAGCTATCACATCCACCACAACAGCGACGAGGTCGCCTACGTCCTCTCCGGCGAGATCACGTTCAAGATCGGCGACACGGTGACGGTCGGCGGCGCCGGCGCCTGCGCCTTCATGCCGCGCGGCATAGCGCATGCCTGGAAGAACACCGGCATCGAGACCGGCCGTGTGTTGTTCATGTACGCGCCGGCCGCGGCCGGGAAATGGTTCGAGGATTTGCAGAAACTGCACCGCCCGGTCGCCTCGGTCGATGCCGAGGAGATCGCCGCGATCCACCGGCGTTACCAGTGGGAAATCGTCGGCCCCTCGCCGCTCTGAGGCACGCGGGAAAGGAGCGAGCCATGACCGCACAGGGCATCGTCGTACAGCCGGCCGAAGGCATGGTAACGAACAGCAACACCACGCCGGGCCGCTCCTACGCGCTGAAGCTGCTGGGCGGCGCGACCGGCGACAGCATCATGATGTTTGAGGAAACCGTTCCCGCCGGAACCAAGAGCACCTTCCATCTGCATCACGACAGCGACGAAATTGCCTACGTCCTGGAGGGCGAGGTCACGTTCCTGATCGGCGACGAGGTCACGGTCGGCGGCCCGGGCAGTTGCGCCTTCATGCCGCGCGATGTCCCGCATGCCTGGAAGAGCACCGGCGCCGAGACCGGCCGCGTCCTGTTTGTCTACACGCCGGCCAAGGCGGGCGGCCTCATCGAGGAGCAGCACCGGACCCAGCGCAATTTCGCATCGATGAGCGAGGCCGAGCTCGCCGACATGCTGCAGCGCCACGGCTGGGAGCTGCTCGGCCCCTCGCCGCTTTAAATGAACTGTCATCGCCGAGATCGTAGGGTGGGTGGAGCGGAGCGAAACCCATAACACAGGGCCCGCGGTATTCCATCGCCGAGCCTAAGAGGGAGGTGTGAAATGTTTTTAAGAATGTTGTTTACCGCCGTCGCCTTGCTCTTTGGGATCCTGGCGTTTTGCGGCTTCGGGCCGATGGCAAGTGGATGGGGTCGCGTCTCGTTTGGGCTCGGATTTCTTTTGATCGCGTTTCTTGGCTGGCGATCTTGGCGATTTATCGTGGGTGATTTCAGTCCGGCCATCATGGACGCACTTGCTCGCCGCCATGTCGATCCTGCCAGGCGGAAAACCAGCGGATGAGCGCTGAGGGCTGAAATTAGGGCGCTACCCGGTATTCGATGGGGGTTCGCTTTGCTCAACCCATCCTGCAAACTGCCCTGAGGAGGTTGCGATGAGCAATCCGCCCGGTCCGCCGTTTCGCGCCGATCATGTCGGCAGCTTGTTGCGCCCGGAGCCGCTCTTGGCGGCGCGGGCCGAGCATGAGAAGGGCTGGATAACCGCCGAGACCCTGCGCGGTTGCGAGGACGACTGCATCAAAAAGGCCGTCGCGATGCAGGCCGAGCTCGGCCTCAAGGGCGTCACCGATGGCGAGTTCCGCCGCGGCTCCTGGCACATGGATTTTCTCTACCAGATCGGCGGCGTCGCCAAGACCGAGCGGGTCCTCCATATCGAGTTCAAGAACGAGGCCGGCACGCTTGAATTCTCGCCCGCCGCGCATCGGGTCGCCGGCAGATTGACCCTCAACAAGACGATCTTCGGCGAGGATTTCGCCTACCTCAAATCGGTGGCGCCGGCCGGCACGGTCCCGAAGCTGACAATCCCCTCGCCCTCGATGCTGCATTACCGCGGCGGCCGCGCCGCAATCGACCAGACCGCCTATCCCGAGATGGACGCGTTCTGGCACGACCTCGCCGAGGTCTACCGCCAGGAGATCGCCGGGCTCGCGGGGCTCGGCTGCACCTATCTGCAACTCGATGACACCAGCCTCGCCTATCTCAACGACCCGGCGCAGCGCGCCTATGTGACCTCGATCGGCGGCGACGGCTCGACCCAGCACCTGACCAACATCCGCCTGATCAACCAGGCGCTCGCGGGCAAGCCCGCCGGCATGACAATCTGCACCCATATGTGCCGCGGCAATTTCCGCTCCTCCTGGATGGCCGAGGGCGGCTACGACCATGTCGCCGAGGCCTTGTTCGGCGAGCTCGCGGTCGACGGCTTCTTTCTCGAATACGACGATGCGCGCTCCGGCGGCTTCGCGCCGCTTAGCCCGCAATGCGGCTTCTCCTCGACGGTCGAGGGTAACGCGCTGACGATCGAGGAGGAGAAGGCCAAGCTCCGCCTCGTCGTCGAGACCGCCCGCGAGGTCTGGGGCGAATAAAGCCCCTCACCCCAACCCTCTTCCCGCTTGCGGGAGAGGGAGTTCGCCGGTGTCGTTTCAGATCCCTCTCCCCGCCTGCGGCGAGAGGGTGCCTGAGGGCGCCGCCCGAAGGCGGGTGAGGGGCAGTTTTGCGCGACTGGATTCGTCGGCCAAACGAGCCGATTTGGCGGGCTAGTCGGCGCTTCCCGGCGCGCTGATTGGGCTCCCGGCGCGGCGCTATTTCACGGCCGCAAAAACGGGTAATTTCGCCCCGCGATGACTATATATCCGTGGCGGCGCGGCGCCGGTTTGACAGACCCCGGCCCGGCCGCAATCCTGGTTCAAAAACAACGCAGTTAGACCGCCTTGGCCGTTACCGCAGCACCGCCTTCCGCGCCCGAGATCACGACCGTCACGATCGAAGAGGAGATGCGCCGCTCCTACCTCGATTACGCGATGAGCGTGATCGTGGCGCGGGCGCTCCCCGACATCCGCGACGGGCTGAAGCCGGTGCATCGCCGCATCCTCTATTCGATGCAGACAAACGGCAATCTGTGGAACCGCGGCTACCGCAAATCCGCCCGCATCGTCGGCGACGTGATGGGCAAATACCATCCGCACGGCGATCTCGCGATCTATGATGCGATGGTGCGGCTGGCGCAGGACTTCTCGATGCGCCTGCCGCTGATCGACGGTCAGGGCAATTTCGGTTCGATGGACGGCGATGCGCCTGCCGCCAACCGGTACACCGAGGCGCGCCTCGCGCGGGTCGCCGAGGCCCTGCTCGACGATCTCGACAAGGACACCGTCGAGTTCCAGCCGAATTACGACGAGACCGAGCGCGAGCCCAAGGTCCTGCCGGCCGGCTTTCCGCACCTGCTGGTCAATGGCGCGCAGGGTATCGCGGTCGGCATGGCGACCAACATCCCGCCGCACAATCTGGGTGAGGTGATCGACGCCTGCGGCGCCTATCTCGACGATCGCGACATCACGATCGACGAGCTGATGGAGTTCGTGCCGGCGCCGGACTTCCCGACCGGCGGCATCATCATCGGCCGCTCTGGCACGCACGCCGCCTACAAGACCGGCCGCGGCGCCGTCGTCGTCCGCGCCAAGAGCCATGTCGAGGAAGTGCGCAGCGGCCGCGAGGCGCTCGTCTTCACCGAGATGCCTTACCAGGTCAACAAGGCAAGGTTGCAGGAGCGCATTGCCGAATGCGTCCATGAAAAGCTCGTTGAGGGCATCGCCGAACTGCGCGACGAGAGCGATCGCGACGGCGTGCGGCTCGTCGTCGAACTGAAGCGCGACGCCGATCCCGACATCGTTTTGAACCAGCTGTTCCGCTACACGGCGCTGCAGACCAGCTTTGGCGTCAACATGCTGGCGATCAATGCCGGCCGCCCCGAACAGCTGACCCTGCGCGACATCATCGTGGCCTTTATCGCCTTCCGCGAAGAGGTCACCACCCGCCGCACCACCTATCTCCTGAATAAGGCGCGCGAGCGGGCGCATACCTTGGTCGGCCTCCTTGTCGCGGTCGCCAACATCGACGAGATCATCGCGCTGATCCGCGCCGCGCCCGATCCCGCCGCCGCTCGTGCCGGCCTCGTCGGGCGGCGCTGGCCGGCCGATGATATCGCGCCATTGCTGGCACCGGTTGAGGCGGAGGGCAGGGGCGTTGCCGCGGACGGCACCTACCAGCTCTCCGACGACCAGGCGCGCGCGATCCTCGATCTGCGGCTGCAGCGCCTGACGGGGCTCGAGCGCGACAAGATCTCCGACGAATTGCAGGAGCTGGTCGCCGAGATCGGCGGCCACCTCGAAATCCTGCGCTCGCGCCAGCGCCTTATCGAGGTCCTGCGCGACGAGCTGTTGAAGATCAAGGAGCAGTTCGCCAATCCGCGCCGCACGACGATCGAGGATGTCGAGTTCGAGGCCGATATCGAGGCCTTGATCCAGCGCGAGGACATGGTCGTCACGGTCAGCCACGCCGGCTACATCAAGCGGGTGCCGCTCTCGACGTATCGCGCGCAGCGGCGCGGCGGGCGCGGCCGCGCCGGCATGGCGATCCGCGACGAAGATTTTTTGAGCCAGGTGTTTGTTGCTTCAACACTGGCGCCGGTATTGTTCTTCACGTCATCGGGACGGGTCTACAAGCTCAAGGTCTACCGGCTGCCGCTCGGCACGCCACAGGCGCGCGGCCGGCCGATGGTCAACCTGCTGCCGAACCTCATCGACGGCGAGACGATCTCGACCGTCATGCCCCTGCCGGAGGACGAGGAGAGCTGGAGCGGGCTGACGGTGATGTTCGCGACCGCCAATGGTTACGTCCGGCGCAATTCGCTCAGCGATTTTGTCGATGTCCGGGCCAACGGCAAGATCGCGATGAAATTCGAGGGCGAGGATGCGGACGACCGGCTCATCGCGGTCGGAACCTGCACCGAAAACGACGACGTGTTGCTCGCGACGCGCAACGGTAAGGCGATCCGTTTCCCGATCGGCGATGTCCGCGTCTTCGCTGGCCGCAACTCCGTCGGCGTGCGCGGCATCCGCCTCCTCGAGCAAGACCAGGTCATCTCGATGTCAATCCTGCGGCACGAGGAGATCACTCCCGATGTGCGCCATGGCTATCTCGGCATGGCGCGCGATCGGCGCCGCCAGATGGGCGAGGAGAGCGAGGCCGCCGAGGCGCAGATCCCTGAACAGCCGGCGGAGCCGGACGAGGGCGAGGGCGAGAACGGCAATGGTGTCGGCGAGGCGGCGCTGACCGAGGAGCAGTTCCTCGACCTCGCCGCGCGCGAGGAGTTCGTGCTGAGCGTCACCCAGAGGGGGTTTGGCGTCCGCAGCTCGGCTTACGATTACCGCATCACCGGACGGGGCGGGCAGGGCGTCAACAATATGGATCTGAGCCGCCGCCGGGACGCCATCGTCGCGGTGTTCCCGGTCGGCCACAACGACCAGATCATGCTGGTCACCGATGCCGGAACGGTTATCCGCATTCCGGTCCACGATATCCGGATCGCGCGGCGCGGCAGCGCCGGGGTCGTGGTCTTCCGGGTCGACGAGGAGGAGCGGGTCGTCTCGGTCGCCCGTCTCCCGGAGGTTGCAGAGGAGAATGGCGACGGGTCTAATGGCGGCGAGCCCAATGGCCATGACCCCCATGGCCCCGGGACCGGTGAGCCGGGCATGCCGCCCGGCGCGGCGGTTTCGGAGGAGGCCCCAGAGGGAGACGAGTGATGAGCCGCCGCGTCGGGATCTATCCCGGCACCTTCGACCCGATCACCAACGGCCACACCGACATCATCCGTCGTGCATTGCATGTCGTCGACCGCCTCGTCATCGGGGTTGCCCGGAATGACGGGAAGGGCCCTTTGTTCTCGACCGACGAGCGCGTTGCAATTGTGCGCGAGGAGATCCCCTTTCTCGGCGAGCCGGACGCCGCCGAGCGGATCGAGGTGCGGCCGTTCTCGAGCCTGTTGATGAGCTTTGCCGAGTCGGTCGAGGCCGGCGTCATCATCCGCGGCCTGCGTGCCGTATCGGATTTCGAGTACGAATTTCAGATGGCCGGGATGAACGCTCGGCTCAATCCGCGGATCGAGACCGTGTTCCTGATGGCCTCCGACCGCTTTCAGTTCATCTCCTCGCGTTTTGTGAAAGAGATCGGGATGCTCGGCGGCGACGTCTCGCATTTCGTCAGCCCGCGCGTCACCACGCGCCTCGTCGAGCGCTTCAACGGCGCTCAAGTGCAGCAGCGCCGCCGCCGCGGCTGAGCGGGGAGCCGGATATATCATCCCCGGCTCAGGAAGCAGGAAGGCCGACGAGGCAATCGGATATGCCGGACGACGTACGAAGCGAGACGGGCAGCCGCTGGGGTCTCCTGACCCAGACCGGCGCCGGGACGCCGATGGGCGAGCTCCTCCGGCGGTATTGGTGGCCGATCGCGGGCGCCAGCGAATTGGCCGACCCCGGGACAAAGCCGGTGCGGCTGATGGGCGAGGATCTTGTCCTCTACAAGGATCTCGGCGGCACATACGGCCTCCTCGACCGCCATTGCCGGCATCGCCGCGCCGATCTCAGCTACGGCTATGTCGAGGCCTGCGGGTTGCGCTGCAACTATCACGGTTGGCTGTACGGCTCGGACGGGCGCTGCCTGGCGCAGCCTTATGAGGACATCGCGCATCCCGAGGCGCGGCTCAAAGACGAGGTCCGCATCAAGGCCTATCCGGTCGAGGAGCGCGGCGGCCTCCTCTGGGCTTATCTCGGCCCCGAGCCGCGGCCTTTGGTGCCGGATTGGGAATTCTTCACCTGGAAAAACGGCTTTCGCCAAATCGTGTTGGCTGAGATCCCGTGCAACTGGTTCCAGTGCCAGGAGAACTCGATCGACCCGGTGCATTTCGAATGGACGCATTCCAATTGGAGCGTGCGCCTCGCCGGCAAGGCCGGCCCCTACACGCCGCAGCACGTCAAGGTCGATTTTGCCGAATTCGAGTATGGCTTTCAGTACAAGCGCATCCGTACCGACACCGACGAAAATGACCGATTATGGAAGATCGGCCGCGTCTGTCTGTGGCCAAACGGGCTCTTCACCGGCAACCATGTCGAGTTCCGGGTACCCGTCGACGACGAGAACACATCCCGCAACCGGCCGCTGGATCACCAGCCATGTCATGAACCAGGATTTCGTGACCTGGGTCGGGCAGGGGCGGGTGGCGGACCGCTCGCAGGAATATCTCGCGCCGAGCGATCGCGGCGTCATCATGCTGCGACGCCGTTTTCTGCAGGACCTCGAACGGCTGAAAGAGGGCAAGGACCCGAAGGGCATCGTCCGCGATCCGGCAAAGAACCGCGCGATCGAATTGCCGGTTGCCGAGCGCAAGAACTTTATCGACGGCTTCAGCCGCGCCGACATGATGCGCGACCCGTTCAACCGCCGCAATTTACAGGGCTATATCTTTCAGACCGGTCAGCCTCCGGAGGTGCGGGAGGCCTTTCTCGCGGCGATGGGCTTTACCCAAGCCGAGCTCGAACCCGAGCCAGCGGCCTTCGACCCGCTGGCCCCCGCTCCGCGCAGCGTCTGACAATACTCTCCGGCGCTGGCGGCTCGTTGCTCCGGGCAACCGAAAATTCACGATTTAGCCGGTATTCTATTCGTACTTGCCGAACCTTTTCAGGACAGCACCGTGGCAGATTTGCCTGCCCAGCAAGGGAGTGACTCTATCGCCGTGGGTTCCGGAACTCCGGACGAGCGCCGCGACATTCAGCTCGCCATCGAGCATTGGCAGCGGAATACCTGGGGGCCGGATTCCATCCCCCTTCTCGACACTTTCGACTTTGCCCCGCTGCGTGAACGCTGGGGCCACTGGTTCCTGATCTGCGGCAATCATTCGATTGAGAGCGCGGTGTTCGTCAGCTATGGAGCAGGGTTCGCGCAGTTGCTCGGCCTGGCGCACGAACCCGTCACGGACCTTCCCTGCATCGAGCAGGTTCCGGTGCCGTACCGAGCCATGTTTTCCGCAGGGTACAACCGAGCGGGCAGCGCGTCCTCGCCGGTGACGCTCGACGGCACCTTCCGCTTTGAAAAGCGTGTTGAATTATACCGCGCGGTATTCATGCCGATCATGTTGCAGCCGAACTGGTCAAAGCAGCTGATCTTCGGCTCGTTCAATCGCCGTGAGCTGGGCGCCGTCTAGCAGTGCCAGGTATGCTCTCTTAGGACTGGGAAGCCGTTCGGGCAGCAAATTCGGATCCGATCCGACGCGCAACAGAAAATTCACGATTTGGCCCGTATTCTAGGCATACAAGCTGAGCTTGCTTGGAAAATGGCTATCACACATCTATCCGCCGCGCTGAAGCACATCTCCGTCCCTGAACCGCAACTTGAGCGGCGGGACGTCGAGCTCGCGATTCAGCACTGGCAGCGGAATACCTGGGGGAAGGATTGCGTCCCCCTGCTCGACACATTCGATTTTTCACCGATGAAGACCAGCTGGGGCCACCGCTTTCTGATCTGCGGGGGTCCCGCGGTGGAGAGCTCGGTCTTTGTCAGCTATGGCTCCGGGTTCGCACGGCTGCTCGGCCTCCCCGCCAAACCGGTGACGACAATCCCTTTCATCCAACAAGTACCCGCACATCATCGCGAGATGTTTTCCGAGGGTTGCAGCAAGGCGATGATGGAATCCTCGCCGGTGACGCTCGAGGGAACATTGGGTTTCGGAGCCGGGGCGCAATTGTTCCGCGCGGTGTTCATGCCGATCATGCTGCGGCCGAACTGGTCGAAACAATTGATCTTCGGCTCGTTCAATTGCCGCCCGGCCGTCCGGGGTTAAGCTCTACCCGATCTTCACGAGCGCGCCGCCATCAACCGGCAGGGCGACGCCGGTGATGAAATTGGCTTCATCCGAGGCGAGAAAGAGCGCCGCGTTCGCGACATCCCAGCCGGTGCCCATCTTGCCGCGAAGCGGCACCTTTGCATCGCGCTCGGCGGCGATTTCGGCGCGGCTGCGGTTGGAGGCGCGCGCCCGCGTGTCGACCGCCATCGGTGTATCCATCAGCCCAGGCAGGATGCAGTTGGCACGGATGCCGTAGGGCGCGTTCTGCAAGGCCAGCTGCTGCGTAAAAGCAACCATGCCGGCCTTGGTCACCTTATAAGTGACGAGCGGATAGGAGTTCTCGAACGCCGCGACCGAGGAGATGTTGACAATCGCGCCCGAGCGCTGCCGGCGCATGATCGACAGCGCGTGCTTGCACGCCATGATCGTGCCGCGCAGATTGATTGCCGAGACGCGGTCGAAAGCCTCCTCGCTCAATTCCTCGATCGGCTTGTCGCCGCCGCCGACGCTGACCCCGACATTGTTGTGCAGGATGTCGATCCGGCCCCAGCGGTCGACCGCGCTCTGCATCGCCGTGGCGAGCGTCGCCTCGCGGGTCACGTCGGCCTCGAACGCGACACATTCACCGCCCTCCTGTCTGGCAAGCGCGGCGGTCTCCTCGGCCGAGGCGAGATCGCGGTCGACGGCGAGAATGCGGGCGCCTTCCTGCGCGAAACGCAGCACCGTGGCCCGGCCGTTTCCGATGCCTTCGCCCGGGCTCTGTCCGGCGCCGATGACGATCGCAATCTTCCCTTCGAGGCGCATGGCAAGCTCCCAGAGATGTTGTTCTTAGAAGGGCCGCAGGATGCCTCCGGCCAGCCGTGTTCACAAGCTGCGGACGCGCTTCGCGGTACTGGCGAGCGGTCCGGACGATTTTCGGCGCCCGTTAAGCCGAGTTTATCGAATATTCCCGATAATCCTGCAGCTTCCTTCCGCCCGAGCACGCGGAAAATTCGTTAGGGTCCGCCCTGCAGGATCACGCCTCGGGTTCATTCCTCAGGACGTTTGACATCAACGCGAGCGGCGCAAACGGATGCGGACGACAGAAATTCTCCCTGAGGTCAACGTCATCGACGCGATCCTGCTGTTCCGGCGCTTCGGGATCGATGTCACTGGGATGGCGCCCGAAACCCTCAGAGAGGCTCGGCGGCAGCTGATCCATCGGCATCACCCCGATCGCGGCGGCAACCTCGATACCGCGCAATCGATCAACGCCGCCTTTGA
>VAZF01000013.1 GCA_005888425.1 Alphaproteobacteria bacterium | reverse complement strand
CGTGCAGGAAAGCGAAGAAAGCGCGGCGGGTTTTCGGTAGGAGAGACACGCGGCGAAAGGCGCTGCAGTTTCGGCGGGAGGGGTTTCTATAGCAAAAATTGGGACGCGCGGGAAACGCCGGCCGCCCCCAGCCCAGGGAGGGGACGTGCCTCGCTTTTAGGGTAGCCCGGGCCGCGATACGCGACGAACGGTATGTCGAATCGGGCGGGGCCGCATAGAATACCGCGATGGACTACCGGCCGCTATATCGCGTCCTCGACCCGGAGAGCCACGATCCCGCGGCTCGAATATTTCGCGTCGTCCATCACGTGCTGGCGGCGTTCGGGATCGCGATCGTGCTCGCCGAGACGATGGAGCCGGTGCAAGCCGATTATGGCGCGGAACTCGCCGCCGGCTTCTATGTCGTGGGCGGCTTCTTTATTGCGGAATATCTGCTCCGCCTGATCGCGGCCCCATCAAAGCCCGGTCATGAGCATCTCCCTGCCTGGCGCGCGCGCGCTCTCTGGGCGGTCTCGCCCGGCGGCATTTTCGATCTGGTCTGCGCGTTGCCCGGAGTGCTGTTCATGACGGAACACTACTGGGCCAGCTTTTTCGGCTTTATTTGGGCTTCCAAATATGTGCGCTACTCGCCGGGGCTGGCGAGCCTCGGACGGGTCGTCAGGAACGAGCGGCAGTCTCTCTTCTCGGTGCTGCTCGGCTTCGGAATCGTGCTTCTGACGGCTGCCAGCATCGCTTATCTGCTTGAGCGCGAGGCCAATCCGGCGGTGTTCGGCTCGATCCCGGCGGCGCTGTGGTGGGCGATCGTTACATTGACCACGACCGGCTATGGCGATGTCGTGCCATCGACGGTTGCCGGACGGATCCTTGGCGGAAGCGTGATGACCGGCGGCATTCTCGTCTTTGCGCTATGGTCCGGCATTCTCGCCAACGGTTATGCCCAGGAGCTGCGGCGCCGCGAATTCCTGCGCACCTGGGAGCTGGTCGCCAAGGTGCCGTTCTTTCACAATATCGGGGCCTCGCTGATCGCCGAGGTGGCGCGCCTCCTGCGGCCGCGCGATTACCCGGCCGGCGCGGTCGTCATGCGCCGGGGCCAACCCGGCGATTGCATGTATTTCATCGCCGATGGCGAAGTTGAGATCCAGCTCCCCGGACAAAACGTCTACCTGATTTCCGGCCAGTTTTTTGGCGAGGTGGCGTTGCTGACCGGGGCGCCCCGCAACGCGACCGTTGTCGCGACGCAGCCCTCGACGCTGTTGTCGCTCGACATCGTCGATTTCCATGAACTGCTGGCACGCCAGCCGGAGCTGGCGCGGATCATTCACGAAGAGGCGCAGCACCGGCACGGCGAGACGGCGCCGCGGCCGCTGGCCGAGCCGGCGCTGGCGATCGATGAATCGGCCTGACGCCGCCCCTTATCGCTGATACAAACGGGCCGATTGCCGGCGCCCGAGCGATAGCGGGGAAGGAGAAAATGGCGACAAGGCCGCAAGTCATTGCCCTCGAGGAGCATTACCTCGACCCCGAGGTGAAGCCCTATATCACCGGCTCCGACGTCACCCGGCAGCCCAAGGTCTCCGCCCGTCTCGACGATGTCGGCCAGGGCCGGATCGCCGAGATGGACGCCGCCGGCATCGATATCCAGGTGCTATCGCATGGCGCGCCGTCGGTGCAGCGGCTCGAGGCGGAGCTCGCCGTTCGCCTCGCCCGAGGCGCCAATGACCGGCTCGCCGAAACTGTTCGTGCTCACCCCGACCGGTTCGCCGCTTTTGCGATGCTGCCGACCGCCGATCCCAAAGCCGCGGCCGATGAGCTCGAACGCGCCGTCACCCGGCTCGGCTTCAAGGGCGCGATGGTGCACGGCCTGACCGGCGGCCTCTTTCTCGATGACAAGCGGTTTTGGCCGATCTTCGAGCGGGCACAGGCGCTCGACGTGCCGCTCTATATGCACCCCGCCGTGCCGCATCCGGCAGTCATCGACGTCTACTACAAGGATTATGTCGAGAAGTACCCGAACATCCTGCGCGCCGCCTGGGGGTTCACGGTCGAGACCGCTACCCAGGGCATCCGGCTCGTGTTGAGCGGCGTCTTCGATGAGTATCCCGGGCTCAAGATCATCCTCGGCCATCTCGGCGAGGGCCTGCCGTTCCTGTTGTGGCGCATCAACATGGCCCTGGTACGGGACGGGGCCGGGCCGAACTGGTTCCGCGACACATTCCGGGAGCATTTCTGGATCACGACGAGCGGGTTTTTCTCCGATCCGGCGCTCCTCTGCTGCATGATGGAGATGGGGGTCGACCGCATCCTGTTCTCAATCGATTATCCGTTTGTCGAGAACCAGCCCGGCACCGATTGGGTGCACCGCATCCCGCTATGCGACGAGGACAAGGCGAAAATTCTCAGCGGCAACACCAAGCGCCTGTTGAAGCTCTGACCCAGAACATTTGACGCGACCGGCACGATCGCGCATCAGGCGCGATCGTAGCGCGGCGAGCCATGGCTGAAACGGGGCAGTTCCCATGCGAGTCCTTGCGGTCCATCCCGGTCCGCTGATGTACACAAAGATTTTCCTGCGCCTCGAGCCTCTGGGGCTCGAGCTGGTCGCCGCGGCGGCGCGCGAATGCGGTCACGCGGTCAAGCTCATCGATCTGCAGGTCGAGAACCACAGCGCGTTCTTCCGCCTTATCGAAGCGTGGCGGCCGGACGTTATTGCCTTCTCGTGCAACTACCTCGCCAACATCCCGGAAATCATCGATCTCTCGAAGGATGCCAAGGCCCGGCTGCCGCGCACCGTCATCTGCGTCGGCGGCCACAGCGCCTCCTTTGTCGCCAAGGCAATCCTCGACCATGGCGAAGGCGCGGTCGACTGCGTGTTGCGCGGCGAAGGCGAGGCCGGCGTTCCGCCGCTCCTGGCGGCGATCGAGGCCGGGACCGATCTTGCGGCCGTGCCGGGCGCGGTTACGGCTTCCGGCGAGGGGCCGCCACCCAGCTTTGTCCATTCACTCGATGAGCTGTTGCCGGCGCGCGATCTGCTGCGGCACCGGCGCAAATATTTTATCGGCGTCCTCGACCCTTGCGCGTCGATCGAATTCTCGCGCGGCTGCCCCTGGGACTGCTCGTTCTGCAGCGCCTGGACCTTTTACGGGCGCAGCTACCGTTTGTTGAGCCCCGAGCGGGTTGTCGAAGATCTGCGGCAGATCCGCGAGCGCGGCATCTTTATCGTCGACGACGTCGCCTTTGTGCATGAGCGCCACGGCATGGAGCTCGGCGAGGCGATCGCGCAGGCCGGCATCAAAAAGCGCTATTACCTCGAAACCCGCGGCGACGTGCTGCTGCGCAACAAGGACGTGTTCCGCTTCTGGAAGGAACTCGGCGTCGCCTACATGTTTCTCGGGCTCGAAGCGATCGACGAAGACGGGCTCAAAAAATACCGCAAGCGCGTGCCGCTCGGCCGCAATTTCGAGGCGCTCGAATTTGCCCGCTCGCTCGGCGTGCATGTCGCGGTCAACCTGATCGCCGATCCCGACTGGGACCGCGAGCGCTTTCGGATCGTGCGCGATTGGTGTCTGGAGCAGCCGGAAATCGTCAACATCAGCGTCAACACGCCCTACCCCGGGACGGAGAGCTGGCTGACCGAGGAGCGTCGGCTGGAGAGCCGCGATTACCGGCTGTTCGATATCCAGCACGCGGTGTTGCCGACGCGCCTGCCGTTGCATGAATTCTACGAAGAGCTGGTGACGACGCAGCGTGCGATTTACCGCAAGCACATCGATTGGCACGATATTCGCGGCGTGGCCGGCATCTCGGCCCGCCTGTTGATGCGCGGTCAGACCAATTTTGTCAAAAGCCTGTTCAAGCTGAACAGCGTCTACCGCCCGGAAGTGCTGCTCGCCGACCATATGAAGCCGGTCAAGTATGAGATCCCGCTGCCGCCCCCTGCCCCATCGGGCGAGAGTGCGAAGGTGCCGGTCGGTGGGCGCTCCCTTTATGTCCATGCGCCGCGCGGGCGCGCCGGGCGCGCGATCGATGCAGCGACCGAGCGCTTCGTCGATGAGACGCGCATGGGTGCAACGCCGTAATCGGCGAATGCGGGAAACATCGTGAAGCACGCCGGTCCAGAAGCCCTCGATGCGCTGGCCCACTTGGTTGCGGCTGTCAGGGCGCGCGGGCTGAAGGAACCCCGCCCCGGCATTTTCTATCCGGTTTCGCGTGTCGGACGCGGCGGAACAAGCCAATCTTCTGAGACTGATCGATCGCTACCTCGCGCAAACGGCTCGCTAATAGAAAGGCGGCAATGACCGGAAATTCTGCAGCGAAATCCGTCGATGTCGCGACCCTGCGGCAATGGCTCGGCGGTGACGGCGAGATCGCATTCCTCGATGTGCGCGAGGAAGGCCCGCATGGCGCCGGGCATCCGCTGCTGGCGGTCAATGCGCCGCATAGCCGCCTCGAACTCGTCATCGGACAATTGGCGCCGCGGCGCGGCTGTCCCGTCGTGCTGCTCGATGATAGCGACGGCGTCGCCGAAAAGGCGGCGCGGCGGCTGGCGGCGCTCGGCTACAGCGCGGTTCATGTGCTGGCAGGCGGGGTGGGCGCCTGGTCGGCGGCGGGCCATCCGCTGTTTCCGAGCACGAATGTGCCGAGCAAGGCCTTTGCCGAGATCGTCGAGCACGAATACGGCACACCGGCGATAAGTGCGGCCGAGCTCGAACGCCGCCGGCGCGCCGGCGACAACATCGTCGTGCTCGACAGCCGCCCCCTCGACGAATACGCCCGCTTTCACGTGCCGGGCGCGATGACTTGCCCAGGCGCCGAGCTGGTGTTGCGCTTCGCCGATCTCGTGCCGGATGCAGAGACGACCGTCGTCATCTCCTGCGCCGGGCGCACCCGCGGCATTATCGGCGCGCAGTCGCTGCGCACCGCGGGTGTGCCGAACCGGGTCCTGTCGCTGGAAGGCGGCACGCAGGGCTGGCGGCTCGCCGGCTTCGACCTCGAACATGGCGCGACAACCACCCTCAAACCGGCCAGCCCGCAAGCGCTCGCGGCGGCGAGGACGAGGGCCGAGACGGTCGCCGTGCGGTTCGGCATCCGGCATATCGACCGAGCGACACTCGAGGCGTGGCATGCCGAGCCCGAGCGCACGACTTTCGTGCTCGACGTGCGCACGCCCGACGAATTCGCCGCAGGCCACCTGCGGGGCTCGATCTCGGCGCCGGGCGGACAGCTCGTCCAAGCGATCGACCGCTGGGTCGGGGTGCGCGCCGCGCGGCTGGTGCTGGTCGACGACACGTTGGCGCGGGCGGTTATAACGGCGCAATGGCTCCAGCAGATGGGCTGGGATGTCGCCGTGCTCGACCGCCCGTTCGATGGCGCTTCGCTGGCGACTGGGACCGATATGCCGGAGCCGCCGCTGCCGGATGTGCTGCGGATCACGGCGGCCGAGGCGGCGCATTGGCTCGACGGGGGCGCCGCCGCGGTTGCGGTCATGGCGAGCGCCGACTACCGCAGGGCGCATCCCGAGGAGGCGGTCTGGGCGATCCGGCCGCGGCTCGACCGGCTGCCAGCGAGCGTCTTGCAGGCCAGCCGCATTGTCGTGTTTGCCGAGGATGAAGCGGTCGGCGCGCTCGCGGCGGCCGATCTCGCCGAGATCGCTGGCAGGCCTGTCGCCCTCCTTGATGGCGGGATCGCGGTGTGGCGGGCCGCCGGGCGGTCGTTTGCCGCCTCGCCCGACGACCCGTCTGACAAAGACCGCATCGACACCATTTTCTGGAACCACGATCGGCATGCCGGCAATCAGGAAGCGATGCGCGCCTATCTGCGCTGGGAGACCGAGTTGCCCGGCGAGATCGCCCGCGACGGCCTCGCCGGCTTCCGCTTGCAAGCGAGCTGAGTAGGACGACGCCCCGGCCGTAACGGCTTGATTGTAATCGTTCCAATAACCATCTGAGCGTCGGTACCGGCGGTCGCGCATAGGGCGGACCGTAAGGCGGTGCCTCCCGCGCCTATGAAGGGCGGGAGATTAGGACGGAGTGCCACAAGTGGACTTCGCGAATCTGACCGAACGCGCGCGCGGCATTTTGCAAGCCGCGCAGATGGAAGCCCTGGCCGGGCGCCATCAAAATCTCATCCCCGAACACCTGCTTAAAGCGCTGATCGATGACCCCGAGGGACTCGCCGGTCACCTCGTGCGCGATGCCGGCGGAGATCCCGACCTGCTGAAGAGCGCCGCCGAGGAGCGCCTGGCGAGGTTACAGAAAGCGACCGGCGACGGGCCGCACCCGATCTTCATGTCGCCCGAATTGGCGGCCGTCTTGCAGCACGCCAGTGAAGCGGCGCGCAAGACCGGCGACCGTTTTGTCACGGCCGAGCGCCTATTGGCGAGCCTTGCGGCGCAAGGGCCGCTGCAGGGCCTGTTCAAGCGCGCCGGCGTCAATCCGGCCGGCTTGGCAGAGGCGGTCGAGCGCATGCGCCAAGGCCGCAAGGCCGACGCACCCTCGGCCGAGCAGGATTGGGAGGCGCTGAAGAAGTATGCGCGCGACCTGACCGAAGAAGCGCGGCAAGGCAAGCTCGACCCGGTCATCGGCCGCGACGACGAGATCCGCCGCACGATCCAGGTGCTGGCGCGGCGCACGAAGAACAATCCGGTGCTGATCGGTGAACCCGGCGTGGGCAAGACCGCGGTCGTCGAAGGCCTGGCGCAACGGCTCGCCGCCGGCGACGTGCCGGAGGGGCTGAAGGACCGCCGCGTCTTGGCGCTCGACCTAACGCTGATCCTCGCCGGCGCCAAATTCCGCGGCGAGTTCGAGGAGCGGCTGAAGGCCGTACTGAGCGAAATCCAGGCCGCGGCGGGCCGCATCATCGTCTTCATCGACGAATTGCACATGCTGGTCGGCGCCGGCCGCATCGATGGCGGCATCGACGCCTCCAACATGCTGAAGCCGGCTTTGGCGCGCGGCGAGTTGCGCTGCATCGGCGCGACGACGCCGGACGAATACCGCCGCTACATCGAGAAGGACGCAGCGCTCGCCCGGCGTTTCCAGCCGGTCACGATCGACGAGCCTTCCGCCGAGGACGCGGTGTCGATCTTGCGCGGGCTGAAGAGCCGCTATGAATTGCATCACGGCGTGCGCATCGCCGACGCGGCGATCGTCGGGGCGGTGCAGCTTGGCGCTCGCTATATCGGCGACCGGCGCCTTCCCGACAAGGCGATCGATCTGATTGACGAGGCGGCCTCGCGCGTGCGCATCGCGATCGACTCGAAGCCCGAGGCGCTCGATGCGATCAGCCGCCGCGTCATGCAGTTGAAGATCGAACGCGAGGCGCTGCGCGCCGAACCCGACCGGGCATCGCAGGAACGGCTGCAGAAGCTCGAAGCGGAACTTGTCCAGGCCGAGAAGGAAGAGACCTCGATGGAAGAGGCGTGGCGCGCCTCGCAATCGCGGCGCACCGAAGGCCGCCGGCTCAAGGAAGAGCTCGATCAGGCGAGGAACGAGCTGGAACGGGCGCAACGCGACGGCAATTGGAGCCGCGCCGGCGAATTGACCTATTCGGTCATTCCCGACCTCGAAAAGCGGCTCGCCGAGGCGGAAGCGCGTGTCTCGACCGAGCGCGAGGAGGTCGGCATGCGCGACGTCGCGGCGGTGGTAACCCGCTGGACCGGCATCCCGGTCGAGAAGATGCTCGAAGCCGAGCGGCAGCGCCTCAAGGACATGGAGCAGAAGCTCGCCGAACGCGTCGTCGGCCAGCCCGAGGCGGTGCGCGCCGTCTCGAAAGCGGTGCGGCGTTCGCGGGCCGGGCTCAAGGATCCGGCGCGGCCGACCGGCTCGTTCCTGTTCCTCGGGCCGACCGGCGTTGGCAAGACAGAGCTCGCTAAAGCGCTCGCCGAGTTCCTGTTCGACGACGAGAACGCGATCACCCGACTCGACATGTCGGAGTACATGGAGCGGCACACGGTGTCGCGCATGATCGGCTCGCCGCCGGGTTATGTCGGCTATGATG
>VAZF01000311.1 GCA_005888425.1 Alphaproteobacteria bacterium | reverse complement strand
CGAACCGCTTCTCGATCGCCACTTCCGCCATCTACATCCTCCTGTTTTTCCGCCGCAGCATGCCCGGCGCCCGCCTCGTTTCCAAGGGCCGCCGGCGCTGCTCCGCCGCCTAGGAGCACAACCAAAACGGGCAAAGAACGTCCAGTTTAATCCTTTGCAAACCATTGGGACCGACAATTGACCTATGTTGCAGTTGGCACGCGACACCGCGAACTTTGCCCAGACGCTCGCGGCGCCGGACAGCGCCGATTACGGCGCCTGGACGGGTTACCGGATCCCCGAGGACCGCAGCGAGTGGCACCCTCTGGTGCGGTCTTTCTTTGAGTACTGGCTGTCGGTCTCCCCGCCCGGCCGGCTGCCGGGACGACAGCACATTGCGCCCGAAGAGGTGCCGGTGTTGTGGTCGCGCATGTGGATGCTCGACGTCCACCGCAGCCCGCTGCGCTACCGCTATCGCCTGTGCGGCACCGAGATGGTGCGCTCGCTCGGGCGCGAGGTGACCGGTATCTGGCTCGATGAGGCGCATCCGCAGTTGGTCGAGAACCCGCAATCGCGTGAGCGCTTCCGTTATATGGTCGAGAGCGGGCAGGCGACGTGGCGGCGCGGGCCGCCCTTGTGGACGCGCGATCCCGAGCACCGGGTCATCGAGACATGCATCGCGCCGCTCGCCGCGGACGGCGTGCCGCTGCTGGCCCGCCTCTACCGGCCGATCAGGCCAGGAAATTCCGGCGGCTCGTTCCCGGCCGTGATCGACGTGCATGGCGGCGCCTGGGCGTCGGGCGACCGGCTCAACAACGCGCCGCTCGATGAGGCGCTCGCGAAGAGCGGCATCGTCGTGCTGGCGATCGATTTCCGCATGCCGCCTCAGCACCGCTACCCCGCCTCGATCGCCGACGTGAATCTGGCGACACGCTGGCTAAAGAACCATGCCGAGGAATTCGGCAGCCGGCGCGAGCTGGTCGGCGGATTAGGAACATCGAGCGGTGCGCACCAGCTGCTTCTCAGCGTGTTGAAGCCGAGCGATCCACGGTACGCGGCATTACGGCTCGCCGGTGCGCCCGCGGAGGACGCGAGCCTTCCTTACATCGTGCTGTGCTGGCCGATTTCGGACCCGCTCGCCCGCTACCGCATGGTGCGCGAGAAGGGCAATACCCGCCTCGTCGAGTCGCATGACGCGTACTGGAATTCGGAAGCCGAGATGGGCGAGGGGAACCCGCAGCTGATCCTCGAACGCGGCGAGGCTGGCGCGCTGCCGCCCGCGATCCTCGTGCAGGGCCTTGCCGATGACAATGTCACACCGGATATGGCCGACCGGTTTGCCGCGGCCTATCGCGCCCGCGGCGGCGAGCTCGAACTCCACAAGTTCGACGCGCAGCCGCACACCTTTATCGTGCGCGATCCGGCTTCCGATGCGTCGCGCCGCGCCACCGAGCTGATCCGCGATTTCGTGCTGAAGCGGGCGCCCGGCGGCTGAGCTCAGCGGAGCGTTGGCCCGCTGAAGCGGTTGGCGGCGATCTCGCCGTCCTTGATCACGAGCGCGATATTGGCGGGATCGCGCAACACCGAGATGTCGGTGAGCGGATCGCCTTTGACGACGACAAGGTCAGCGAGCTTGCCGCGCTCGACCGTGCCGAGCTCCGCTTCTTTGCCACAGCATTCGGCGGCCCACCCGGTCGCCGCCTGCAGGGTCTGCATCGGTGTCATCCCGGCTTTGACGAGGCATTCGAGCTCGCCGGCATTGGCCGGGTGACCGTGGCCGCCGGCATCGGTGCCGGCGACGACCTTTACCCCGATCTCGAGCGCCCGACGGATGCTCGTCACATGCGCTTCCTGCAGCGCCTGCGCGCGCTCGCGAACATGCGGCTGCGGCGATCTGCGGTGGTACTCGTAGACGAGCAGCGTCGGCACAAAAAAGATGCCGCGCTCCGCCATGCGCTCGAGATGGCGCGGGTTCTCGGCGAGATAACAGCCGTGCTCGATCGAATCGACGCCGGCCTCGATCGCAATGTCGAGGCCTCGCCCGCCGAGTGCATGGCACATGACGCGGCGGTCGAGCGCATGCGCCTCGTCGACGAGCGCCTGCATCTCGTCGAGATTGAAGGCGCCGTCGCGCGGCCCGTGCCCCTGACGCGAGCTGGCGCCGCCGGTCGTGGCGCATTTGATGACGTCGGCGCCGGCCCGCACCATCTTGCGCACGACATCGCGTACATCGGCGACGCTCGTCACGACGCTCGGCGGGACCAAAGGGTCACCGGGGATGCAGCAGCAATCATCGAGCGGCAGGCCGGACGGGCTCACCGCATCGCCGATGCCGCCGATCGGCGAGATGATGGATAAGGACAGGACGAGCCGCGGCCCCTCGATCAGCCCTTCGTCGATGGCGCGCCTGAACCCCACATCGAGCCCGGCGGCGTCGCGGATCATTGTGTAGCCCGCGGCGAGCGTCTGCTTCAGCACCGCGGCCGTGCGCAGATGCCGCGTGCTCTGCGGCTCATCGAGACGCCAGCGATGCTCCAGCGAATAGCGGTGGTTTGCCATATGGTCGTGACAATCGATCAGACCGGGCAAGACCGTCATGCCCGAGACATCGATGATCTCGGCATCGGCCGGCCAGTCGCTTTGGGTGCGAGTCATCACCGCCTCGATGCGGTTGTCGCGCAACACGATCGTCGCGCCCTCGACCGGCGCCGCGCCGGTGCCGTCGATCAGCCTGCCGCCTTTGAGGATCTTCATCGCTTCCCTCCCCGGTGCCGCTTTCGGCGATCTTAGCCGGGGTTATGGTAGAAGAAACACCGGGTCGGCGCGACATGCCGGTCCGCCGTGATCATCGGGAGACCTTATGAGCCGCGCCGCCGCGATCGCCGCCGCCCAGGCCTATTTCGACGAAGGCCGCTTTACCGCCGATCTCGCCCGCCGTGTCGCGATCCCGACCGAGAGCCAGGTCGAGGAGCGTGCGTCGGTGTTGCGCGCCTATCTGGCTGATGAGATCGCGCCGTCCTTTGCGCGCCTCGGCTTTTCGAGCGAGATTGTCGACAACCCGGTCAACAAAACAGGGGCGCGCGGTGGTCCGATGCTGATCGCCGAGCGGCGCGAGCCGGGTGCCGCGACGACCGTCTTTGGCTATGGCCATGGCGATGTGATCCGCGGTCTCGAGCCGCAATGGCATGAAGGTCTTTCGCCCTGGGAACTCAAACCGGTGGGCGAGCGGCTTTACGGCCGCGGCACCGCCGACAATAAGGGTCAGCACACGATCAACATGGCTGCGCTCGACTGCGTGTTGCAGATGCGCGGTCGGCTCGGCTTCAACTCCGTGTTCCTGATCGAGACCGGCGAGGAAATCGGATCGCCGGGGCTGCGCGAAGTGTGCCGCATGTACCAAGACCGGCTCCGCGCCGATGTACTGATTGCCTCGGATGGGCCGCGCCTCGCACCGGAACGCCCGACGATCTTTCTCGGGGCGCGCGGCGCGATGAATTTCGACCTGATCGTCGATTTGCGCGACGGCGGGCAT
>VAZF01000310.1 GCA_005888425.1 Alphaproteobacteria bacterium | reverse complement strand
GGCGGCATCGCGCGCGATCGCAACACCGTTGATGCCGCCGCCGACAATCAGGAGATCGTAGCTGTCGGTCACGACAGCAGCATCGCCGCGAATTCGATAAAGCCGTCGCCCGCCGCGGCATCGGTGACATAGGCCGGCAGCGCCTTCAGCCGCGGCAGGAACGGCCGGATGTTGGCAACGGCGACGCTGTGCGGGAAAAACGCGAACATCGGCTCGTCATTCGGCGAGTCGCCGATAAACATGACGATCTCGCGCTTGCGGTCGAGTTCGATATCGTAGATTTCGCGAAACAGCCGGCGGGTCATCACCAGCTTGTCCCAATTGCCGAACCAGCCATTGACGTGGATCGAGCTGACCTTCGCCGAAGCGCCCGCCGCCTGCATCATCGCGACGATGCGGTCGACCTCTGCCGGCGGCAGCGGCCCGGTATCCTCGGCAAAATCGATCGCCAGATCGGCCACCCGGAAGGGCTGGTCGGCGGCGATGCGCGTCCGAGGCAGCGCGGCGACGATCTCTTCACCAAGACGGGCGAGCCGCCGGCCTGCGGCCTCGCGCTCCTCGTCGGAGAGCCAGAAGCGGCGTGTCATCGTGCGCGCCGCATGGTCATAGCGGAAATAAAAGGCGCCGTTCTCGCCGATTACCGCGTCGACCGGCCAGAAGCGTGCGATCATATCGCACCACCCCGCGGGCCGGCCGGTCACCGGAATGACGCGCAGCCCATGCTGCGACAGCCGTTCGAGCGCGGCATACGCATCCGCGCTCAGCCGGCCCTCGGTCGTCAGCGTGTCGTCTATGTCGAGGAGGACAAACCGGATCCTGCGCCGCGCCTCGCTCGGGAACCCGGCAAGCGCACGCATCGGGTTCGTCAGGATTGGGGCAGTTGCGCCAGCGCGGCGAGAAACCGGTCGCGTTGCGGCGTCTCAGGATAACCCCTTGCGGTCGTCTCGACCGCGGCGATCGCGTCCTTCAGATCGCAATGCGCCGATGCCAGCCATTTCAAATTCTCGAGATGAATTTCGAGATATTCGACTACGACCCAATAGCTGCCCTTGCCGCGGTCCTCCTCGGCTTCCTTCTGTAACCTCGCGGCGAAGGCATCGCAGAGGCTCGGCGTCGGCGCGATATCGAGCTGCCACAGATCGCCAAGCCAGACCAGCATGCCGTCCCGAATCAATTTTTCGGCCTGCTCCTGACGATCGGTGACCAGCCGAGCTTCCTCCAGCGCGCGCTGGCGAAACGGGCTGCCCGGCTTGATGTAGTCGAGGTAATCGCCGAATGACGAATCCGGGGTCAGCCCCTCGAACCGCGCCTGCCAATCACGCGTCGCCTGTGCCCGGCGTTCTTCGTCCGAGATGACCGGAAGCTGCTGTTGCTGCGCACGCACCTCCGCCCGCTCGGACGAGCGTTGCGATAGCGCAATCCATGGCACAGCCGATAACAGTAGCACCGCAGCGCAAACGGCGCCGCTCGTCGCGGTCTCCGGCAGCACGCCGTGCAGCCCCGGTAATCGTGCCCACAGTGCATAAGCCGCGATCAGCGGCGGCAATACCCCCGGCACGATAAGGGCCCAGTCGAAGCCGGGTGAGGACAGCAGGTCGACCGTGGCTCCGACTGCCACCAGTGAAACCGGGTGCAGGACGAGCGCGGCAATCCCGGCCCAGCTCGGCATGCGGCCCTTGGCCGCGCCCAGCCCCAGAAGGATCGCGAGCATGATCCACAGAATGGCGATGCCGATGACCGCGTAGACGCCGGCGAGCCCGCGGCTGATGCCGTCGACATCGTGCAGGTCGCTCATCCCCGCCATGATCATGGCATAGGGGACGACACCGAGAACGATCAGGACGATGCTTGCAACCGGCACGGTTTGGGCCGGCACGGCTTCCGAGGGTGTAGTCGAACCCGTCGTCATCATTTAAGGAGACCCCGGCTGGCGGGCTGCGCCGGGGCAAACCGGCGGCCCGGCGAGGCGCTCGCGGGGCGCCCTGACTATAGGCGAAGCGCCATGCGGGTCGCGAGCATCCTTGGATTTTGGCTTGGGCGGGGTCTGCTCTCGCTATTGCCAGTGATCGCCGGCGTCCCCGCTGCCGCGGAATCGGTGCCGGCCTATCACGGCCATGCCAACCGGAGCGGCAACTTCACCACGCCGGAACTGACCTGGGAGCATGCCCGCGCGCTGCGTTTCGATGCCGGCTTTATGCCGCATTTCGAGGGGCACCTCTATGCTCAGCCGCTTTATTGGCGGCCGCCCGGCGCCGCCGCCGGCGTGCTGATCGTCGGCAGCGAAAGCAATGTCGTGACCGCGATCGATGCTGCGAGCGGCAATACCGTCTGGACTCGCGCACTCGGCCGCCCAGCGCCGCTTTCGGCTTTCGGCTGCGGCAACATCGATCCGCTGGGCATCACCGGCACCCCGGTCATCGACGAGGCAGGCGCCACTCTCTACCTCGATGCGATGGTCGCCGACACCGGCGGCCCACGCCACCGCATCTTCGCCTTGTCGCTGAAAGACGGCGCGCCCTTGCCCGGGTGGCCGATCGATGTCGCCGACGTGCTGCGGACCAAAAGCGAGAGCTTCGATTCGCGTGTGCAGAACCAGCGCGGCGCGCTCACGATCCTCAATGGCATCCTCTACATCCCGTATGGCGGCTTTTACGGCGATTGCGGCGATTACCACGGCTGGGTCGTCGGCGTGCCGCTCGGCGATCCGCAGCGTGTCGCGGCGTGGCGGACCCGCGGCCGCGGCGGCGGTATCTGGGCGCCGGGCGGCATCGCCAGCGACGGGATCTCGCTCTATGTCGCGACCGGCAACACCGTGGGCGCGCGCGACTGGGCCGATGGCGAGGCCGTGTTTCGCCTTGCGCCCGATTTGCATCATTCCGAGCGCAACCCCGACTTTTTTGCCGCGTCGGACTGGCGCGCCCTCGATACACGGGACGCCGATCTCGGCGGCACCAACCCGCTGCCGCTCGATCTGCCCGGCGGTCCTCCCGTCGTGCTCGCGCTCGGCAAGGACGAGAAGGCCTATTTGCTCGACCGCTCCAATCTCGGCGGGTTCGGCGGCAGCCTGGTTACCGAGCGCGTCTCGACTTATCCGATCCGCACCGCCCCTGCCGCCTATCGCGCCGCCGATGCGATGCTCGTCGCTTTCCAGGGGCACGGCGCGCCTTGTCCATCCGGCCAGGGCGGCGATCTGACCGTCTTGCGGATCGCCGCCAGTCCGCGCCCGGCAATCGCGGCGGCATGGTGCGGCGCGGTGTCGGGCGCCGGTTCCCCGATTGTCACGACGACCGACGGCACTGCCAATCCGATCGTCTGGATGCTGGGCGCCGAGGGCGACAACCGGCTGCACGGCTTCCGCGGCGACACTGGCGAGCGATTGTTCGCGAGCCCGCCGCTCGTCGGTCTGCGGCATTTCCAGACATTAATCGCCGCCGACGACCGGCTCTTTGTCGGCGCCGACGGTCGCCTCTATGCCTTCACCTTGCCCTGAAGCGCAGCGGTGAACGCGTCATCGAGCAGTTGCGCGGCGCGGTCGAGTTGTGCCTCGCTCGTCGTCATCGGCGGCACGAAGCGCAAAACGCTGCCTTGTCGCCGCTGGCTGAAGATGAGGCCACGCTCAAAGCAATAGCGATAGACCGCCTGGCCGAGTGCATAGGCCGGCTTGCGCGAATGCCGGTCCTCGACCAGTTCGATGCCGAGCAGGAGGCCACGCCCGCGCACATCGCCGATTTGCTCGTAGCGTTGCGCCAAGGCACCGAGATGGCCCTTGAAGCGGTCGCCGATTGCGCGCGCCTTTGCCGGCATGTCCTCGCCCTCGATGACATCGAGGCTGGCGATCCCGGCGGCGCAGGCGAGCGGGTCATTCGAGTGCGAATGCGTGTTGATAAAGCCGCTCTCGACGACCTTCTCCTCGATCGCCGCGCTCGTCGTAACCGCGCTGATGCTGATGCCGCCGCCGAAATGCTTCGCGACGGTGATCATGTCCGGGACGACACCCTCCGCGTCGCAGGCGAACATCGTCCCGAGCTTGCCGAGGCCGGTCTGCTCCTCGTCGAGGATCAACAGCATGCCGCGCGCGCTGCATAATTCCTGGAGGCGCTTCAGCCAGCCCGGCGGCGGCTCGATGACGCCGCCGGCGCTGAACAGCGGCTCGGTCAACACCGCCGCCGGCCGGCCGGTCGATTGCGCATCGATCAGCTCAAAGCTGGTGTCGAGGCAGGCGTAGTTGCAGGCCGGAAACGTCTGGCGCAGCGGGCAGCGATAGCAATAGGGCGCGACGATCGCCTGGCTCCCGCTCGGCAGCGGCCCGTGCTCCTTGTGCCAGCCGGCAAAAGTCAGAGAACCCGCCGCCTCGTTGGCGTCGGAGCCGGATTGCAGGAACAGGCTTTTCTCCAGCCCTTCTGGCATCACGCGCGCCAGCCGCTCGGCGAGCCGGATCTCCTGCACATTGAAATAGCTGCTATGAGCGTGGATCAGCGTGTCGCAAGCCTCTCTGATCGCGGCGGTGACCGTCGGATGGTTGTGGCCGAGCGCGGCGCACATCTGGCCGGAGTTGAAGTCGAGCCAGCGCTTGCCGGTGACGTCCTCGACCTCCGAGCCTTGGCCCGACACGAACACCGGTCCCGCGATCTCGCCCCGTTGGGACTTGGAGTCCATTCGCGCTCGAAAGCTGTAGCGGCGGGCACGCGCGAGCAATTCGGCTTCGCTGTCCATTCGCAATCTCCGTAGCGCGCGGCAGTTGCGCGCGCTGTTCCCGAACCATACCTTACATCCGCGATCGAAGGATTAGCTTCGGCCGATAATTCGCAGGGGATGGATACATGCATCGCGCCATTCTAAATGCCACCGGGTTTGCGGCCGCCCTGTTTGTGCTCGCAACTGCCGCGCCGGCTGCCGCCGGGTATGGTGCCCTGGCATTTGACGAGAGCACACGAAAGTATGGTCTTAGCTCGAACGAAGAGACGCAGGGCAAAGCGGATGACGTTGCGTCGAAGATATGCGGCAGCGATAAATGCAAGATAATTTTCCGGACATCATCGAAGGAATGCGGCGCCGTCGCGATAGCCGAGACCGGAACCGGATGGGGTGGTGGGAAGCGTACAAATCGTGCCGCAGCGGAACTAGGTGCGATGCAGAGCTGCCAGAAACACACAAAGGGTCAGTGCAAGATACGCAGCGTCGAGTGCAACCGGTAGCCCCGAAAGTCGAGGGGTCATTGCGAGCGAAGCGAAGCAATCTCCCACACGGAGTGCACCGAGATGGGCATTGCTTTGTCTGCGCTCCTCGTAATGACGGCATGATATAATGCGCTACACCAAAAAGGCGCTGCTCGTCTTCGGCCTCGGCCTGATCGTTGGGTTTGCGCTGATCGTCGCCGAGGTGCCGAGCTTTGGCCTGATCGGTAGCGCGATCATGGCGCTCGGCCTTGTCG
>VAZF01000309.1 GCA_005888425.1 Alphaproteobacteria bacterium | reverse complement strand
GGCTTTACCGAATTCCCGCCCGGCGAGCGCGAGAAATACCCGCCTTCGCGCCAGCGCCTCGTGCGGCGGCACCCCGGTTCGGGCCGCAAATGCCTGTACCTATCGGCGCATGCCTCGCACATCGCCGGCTGGCCGATCGCCGATGGCCGCCTCCTGCTGCACGATCTGAGCGAGCATGCGACGCAACCGCGCTTTGTCTACAGCCACAAATGGCGGCAGGGCAATCTCGTGATCTGGGACAATCGCGATACGATGCATCGCGGCCGCCCGCACGACGAGAATTATCCGCGCGATCTGCGCCGCGCGACAACCTTGGATGTCGGCTCAACGCTCGACGAAGCCGCCTGAATTTTATTCGGCAGCGGCTGCGCGCGCTTCCGCCATCTTCTCCTGGCGGCGGCCGAGCCATAGCGCGTTGAGGAGCCACAGGAACGCGATCGGGATCGCGATGAGCGCCAATTCCGCCGCGCCCGCGCCAAGCGCGCGGAACCCCGCAACCCCCCACGCCCCGACCTGGTCGCCGAGGCGGTAGACAAAGGTGTCGATAAAGCTCTTTGCCTTGTAGCGGTCCTCGCGCGGCACGACCGTGAACAGCACCTCGCGGGTCGGCCGCGCAATCGCGTAATCGCCGGCGCGGCGCAACACCTGAAAGGCCGCGATCGCGCCCAAAGTCGGGGCCGCCGACAGCGCGCCAAAGCCGAGGATCGTCAATGCTGGCAAAAAGGCGAGCGCCAGCCCGACACCGAGCCACAGCACGATCCGCCCGGTCAGGAACAGTTGGATCGCGAGAGTGAGAATGTTCACCAGCAGATCGACGGTCGCGAAGAACGCGGTCTGCGCGCCGCGGTCGGTGAAGCTCCGGCTGACGATGCCGGCCTGCTGGAAATACAGGACCGTCGAGGTGATCGCGAACAGCAGCAGAAACAGGCTGACATTGACGAGATAGCGCGAGCCAAAGGCGCGCGTGATGCCGGAGAGGATGCCGCCGCCGATCGGCCGCTCCTGGTTGGCGGCTGCGGTCGCGGGCTGCCGGTGCAAGGTGGTAGAGAGACGCGACAGGCGCCCGACCGCGAACACCGCGAGTTCGAGCAAGACGGCGGCGCCCAAAAGCAAAATCATTGGCGAGACGTAACGCGCGAGACTTGCCGTCACGGCCGCGCCGACGATGGCGCCGATTGTCGCGCCGGCGGCGATAAAGCCGAACAGGCGCTTGCCCTGCTCGGGGCTGAACAGATCGACATTGAGCTGCCAAAAGATCGAGACGACGAACAGATTGTAGATCGACACCCAGATGAAGAAGGCGCGGCCGACCCAGATCGTCTGCTCCTGGTCGGCAAAATGCAGCGCGACCGCGAACAGCACGATATTGAGCGCGAAAAAGCGGTAGGTGAGGGGGATGAAGCGGCTGCGCGGCAATGTCTTGACGAGCCACGCGAAAGGCACATTCACCACCAGCATGCCGATGAGCGTTCCGGTGAACAGCCAGGGCAGATTGTTGACGCCGCCCGCAACGCCCATCTCGTCGCGGATCGGCCGCATGATGTAGTAGGACGACAAGACCGCGAAGATGTAGAGCCAACACCACGAAAGCGCCGGCAGTTCTTCGCGGCGCACATCAATGATCCGGCACAGCAGCCGGTATCCGACCTCGCCAGTGCCGGGCCTCCGCTCGCTATCGCTCAAGGTCGGCGCCGGGCCGCTATTTCAGCGTCGCGGCGATCTTGCGGATCTCGTCCGGCGTATGAACACCGGCGAGCGGCGTCCCGACGTTCAGATATTTGCCCATCGCGAGCCCGCCCACGGCAACCGGCTCGAAGCCGATCTCCTTGATCAGCCGCTCGGCGATCGCCAGCGCGTCCTTGTCGTCGCCGGCAATCGGCACGCCGACCGGCTCGCCCTGACGGTGCGCCAACTGCGGCAGCTGCGTCGCGCCGATCGCATTGAAGGCGCGGACGATATGCGCACCAGGCAGCAATTTCGCGGTGGCGAGCCCGGCGCCACCCAGCTGCTCGGCCATTTTGACGACCACCTCGCCGCTGCGCGCGGTGGGGTTCAGCACATCCATGACGAGCGCCTTCTTCGCCAATGCCGGCCCGTAATCCTTGCCGATCTGCTCGACCGCGCCGTAGGGCACGACGAGCAGCACAACATCCGCGAAATCGATCGCCTCCTTGACGGTGCCGGCCTTGGCATTTGGCCCAGCCGAGTCGACGAGTTCCTTCAGCTGCTCCGGGTGGCGCGAGGAGAACATGACCGGGTGGCCGGCCTTGGCGAACAGCGTGCCGAGAGAGCCGCCTTCGCGGCCGGCGCCGATTGTGCCGATCTTGAGCGGCGCGCCCCCTCCTTGGCTCTGCGCGAGCGCAGCGACCGGCGAGGCCGCGAGCGCGAGCAGCGCAGCGGTGCTGCCGGCGAAATGCAGGAAGTCGCGGCGGCGAAGATCGGAAAGACGCGGCGTGCTCATGGTCGGGATCTCCGGGCGATAGCAATTCCCGGGTTATATACGGCTGGCCTCGCCGACCCTCCCCATCACGATTGCGCCACCGCCCCCACCGGCTTGTTTAACTGGGGGCTGTGCACATGCTCGGGGCGCACGCCGATGCCGATGATGCGCGCCGGGATGCGGCGCAGCACCGGAAAGCGGTTGAACAGCGTCACGGCCCAAGGCGCGGTGATCGGCTTCTCGGAATCGAGGAGCGGGTCGATGACGCGGCTCTGCACTCCGATCTGCATCGCCTGGATCACCTTCATCGGCAAGGTGCGGCGGCGCTGCACGGCGGCGAGGTCATCGGTCGTGAGACGTCCTTCGCGCAACGGCAGGGCGAGGATATTGGCGGCAGCGACCGCGTCCTGCACCGCGAGATTGACCCCGACTCCACCGATCGGCGACATCGCATGCGCCGCGTCGCCGATGCAGAGGAGGCCGAGCCGCCACCATTTCTCTAGGCGGTCGACGACAACGGTCAGCAATTTGATGTCATCCCAATCTTTGAGCTCCTGCACCCGGTCGGCGAGATAGGGCGCCAAGCGAACGATCTCGGCGCGAAACGCGTCCAGGCCACGCGCGCGCACCATGTCGTAGCCGTTCTTGCGGATGACAAAGGCGCATTGCCAATAGTCGCCCCGATTGAGCGTGACGAGCAGATGGCCGAAATTGATAAAGCCGCCGGTCTGCTCCGGGTCGTCCGGCCGCCGCGACAGGCGCATCCACAACACATCCATAGGTGCGCCGAGATTTGTCACCGCCAAACCCGCTCGCTCGCGCACGGTCGAGTGACGCCCGTCGGCGCCGACGATGAGGTCGGCGCGGATCTCGATCGGGCCACCCGGGCTGTTGGCGCGCAACCCGACAACGCGATCGCCCTCGAGGATCAGATCGTTCGCGTCGGTCTCCATCCGCAGATCAAAGCCCGGGTAGCGGCGCCCTTGTTCCCCCAGGAAATTCAGGAAATCCCATTGCGGCATCAGCGCGA
>VAZF01000308.1 GCA_005888425.1 Alphaproteobacteria bacterium | reverse complement strand
CATCCAGCGCTCGCGATGCCATGACGTCATCGCCACCTCGGCGCGCAACTTTGCGCCGGGCTGCGGCGGTGCGAATCCGAGCGCCGACCACGGCAGCAGCATCTCGGCGGTGATGCGTGGCTGGTCGGCGCCAAAATACACGGCCTCGGCGTCGGGCACCGGATGGCAACCCTCCGCGATGATTTGGGCCGCGGCGCCGGCGCAGAGCAGGGCGGTCATCGGCGGGTGATCGCGGAGCTTTGTGCGCGGTGGGATAAAGAACAGCGTGAAGCGCCGCGGTCCGACGCCGAGATCCAGGCCTAGTTCGACGCGGTAGGCCTCGGCGAGCGGGAAACTGCCGGCATAGGGGAACAGGTCGATATCGAAATAATCCTGCCCGATCGTGCCGAGCGCCAGGCCGCGCTCGTTCCACGATAGGTAGATCTCGCCGAAATCGACCGCGCCGGGCGATGGCTTTAGCGGTGGCAGAAGGCTCGCCGGCTTTGGCCAATCCGCGAGCGACTTATCGTGCACATCGATATCGGCATGCGGCAGCACGATCGGTCCGTCATTGTTCAGGTGACCGCCGGCGGCCGCGTTTTTTGCAGCGGCGGCGTGGATCGCGGGTGCATCCCGATTGGCGGCGGCGAGCGCCTCGGTCAGCTGTTCATAGGGCCGATCGTCGACATCGACGAGACCAAAATTATAGTCCTCGCCGTCGGCGCGGCCGCCTTTCGGATGGTCGTAATACTGAAACCAATGTGTCCCGACGATCTCCGGCAATGCCGCGAAATTACGCGTCGCCGCCGCCGCGCCCTGTGCCCGCTCGGCTTGGGTATCGACCGTCATCAGATGGCCGTTATTCGTGTTGCCGGTGCGGTTCTCGCGCGCCGCGAAGAACCACTCGGTGATCAGCACCGGCTTGCCGCCCGACAGCTTTTCAAGCCCGCCAAAGAAATAGCGCGCGAGCCAGCCGTCGCCGGCATCTACATTGTAGTTGATCGCGATCGCATCGACATGCGGCGCCATCGCCTTGACCGCCGCCGGATCGTAGTAGATCGGCAGCCGGTCGCCGAAATAGAGCGCGTCGGGA
>VAZF01000307.1 GCA_005888425.1 Alphaproteobacteria bacterium | reverse complement strand
TCTGCATCTGCCGGCGATAGGGCCGCAGCTCGGTCTTGCCGAGCCGCGTCACGTCATTGCCGTCGAGCTTGATCGAGCCGGCGGTCGGCTCGATCAGACGCAACACGGTGCGCGCTACCGTCGACTTGCCGCAGCCGCTCTCGCCGACCAGCCCCAGCGTCTCGCCCTCGCCGATCCGGAAGGTGACGTCGTCGACCGCATAAACCTGGCCGACGGTGCGGCGCAGCACGCCCTTCTTGACCGGGAAATGCTTTTTCAGATTGACGACGTCGAGCACCGGCGCGCGGTTGTGTCCGACGCTTGCCGCCACCGCGCCGTTACCGATAGCGGGGCTAGCCATACAGCTTCTCGGAATGCCAGCATGCCGCCCAATGGCCCGGGCGCTTCTGCTCGTAGGGCGGAAAGAAAGAACGGCAGCGTTCGTCGGCAAACGCGCAGCGCGGCGCGAAGGAGCAGCCGGGCGGCAGGTTCGTCAGGGCCGGCACCTGGCCGGGGATTTCCTTCAGGCGGCCGTTTGTCACGACACCGGTATCGCCGCCAATGACCGCGAGGTGTGGGATCGAGGCCAGGAGGCCGTGCGTGTAGGGGTGCAGTGGCGCCTCGAACAATTCCTCGACGTCGGCCTCTTCGACCTTCTTGCCCGCATACATGACGATGACGCGATGCGCCGTCTCCGCGACGACCGCGAGATCGTGCGTGATCAGCACGACCGCGGTGCCGAGCCGCTTCTGTAGATCCAGGATCAGGTCGAGGATCTGCGCCTGGATCGTCACGTCGAGCGCGGTGGTCGGCTCGTCCGCGATCAGGACACGCGGGTTGCAGGCGAGCGCCATCGCGATCATCGCCCGCTGCCGCATGCCGCCCGACAATTGGTGCGGGTATTCCTTGGCGCGCTGCTTCGGCTCGGGGATGCGCACCAGCCGCAGCATCTCGACGGCTTTGTCCATCGCCGCGGATTTCGACAGATCCTCGTGCAGCCGGACCGTCTCGCTGATCTGGTGGCCGATCGTCATGACCGGGTTCAGCGAGGTCATCGGCTCCTGGAAGATCATCGAGATCTCGTTGCCGCGGATGTCGCGCATCTCGGGCTCGCTGAGCTGGACGAGATCCTTGCCGTCGAGCTTGATCGAGCCGGCGGTCGGCTCGATCAGACGCAACACGGTGCGCGCTACCGTCGACTTGCCGCAGCCGCTCTCGCCGACGATCGCCAAGGTTTCGGCGCGGCGGATCGCGAAGGAGACGTCGTCGACCGCCTTGACCACGCCGAGGCGGGTGAAGAGGTAGGTCTGCAGGCCTTCGACCTCGAGCACGGTCTCGGCATTGTGGCCGGCGCGGGTCAAGGGCGCGTATTCGGCGGCGGGCTTTGCTTCGGTCGCGGTCACCAAATGGGGGGTCTCCGGGGCCTCGTTGGGGGGCGGCCTCTATCGATCAGCTACGTTGCCGTGGATCGAGCAGATCGCGCAAGGCATCTCCGAGCAGGTTGACGCCGAACACGACGAAAGAGATCGCAAGGCCCGGGAAGATGACCAGCCACGGCGCGGTGCGGACATATTCGGCCGCCGATTCCGACAGCATGCGGCCCCAGGAGGGGTGCGGCTCGGGAACGCCGAGCCCGAGGAAGGACAGCGTCGCCTCGACGAGGATCGCCGAGCCGAGCTGGGCCGTCGCGAGCACGATCAGCGGCGACATCGTGTTCGGCAGCACGTGCCGGATCGCGATGCGCAATTCCGGCATGCCGATCGCCTTCGCGGCCTCGACGAAGGGCTGCTCGCGCAGGGTCAGCGTGTTCGAGCGGATGACGCGGGCGACATAGGGCACCAGCGGGATCGCGATCGCGATGATCGTGTTGTGCAGCGATGGCCCGAGCGCCGCCGCCATGATGATCGCCATGACGAGCAGCGGCAGCGCCTGCATCATCTCGAGGACGCGCTGCGTGATCAGATCGAACCAGCCGAGGAGGTAGCCCGAGAGGAGCCCGAGCGTCACCCCGATGCCGGAGCCGAGCAGCATCGAGCCGAAGCTGACCATCAGCGAGATGCGGGCGCCGTAGATGATGCGGCTCCAGACATCGCGGCCCATAAAATCGCAGCCGAGCCAATGCGCCATGCTCGGGCGGGCGAGGGACGCCGCGGCGTTGGTCGATAGCGGATCGTAGGTCGTGATGTACGGCGCAAAGGCGGCGGCGAACAGGAAGACGAACATGATCAGCGCGCCCGCCGCGCCCAGGGGGTAGCGCCGGATAAAGAAGCGCAGGGCGCCCCAGCGCGACCTGACATGGGCCCCTGCGGCCGCCAATTCGGCGTTGAAATCGAGCGTGCTCACTCGGGTTCTCCTTGCGATCTCCTGATCACGCGCCGGCTACCCTGTTCTAATCGCCGTATTTGATCCGCGGATCGAGCGCCGCGTACAGCATATCGATAATGAAGTTGATCGAGACGACAACGACGGCGATGAACATGACGAGGTTCTGCACCATCGGATAGTCGCGCCAGCGCACCGCCTCGACGAGGAAGCGCGCGACGCCGGGGATGTTGAAGACGGTTTCCGTGACGATGAGGCCGCCCAACAGGAACGCGGCCTCGATGCCGATGACCGTGACGACCGGCAGCATCGCGTTCTTGAGCGCGTGGTAATAATTGATCGTGACCTCGGAGGCGCCCTTGGAGCGGGCGGTGCGGATATAGTCCTGCCGCAAGACTTCGAGCATCGAGGACCGCGTCAGGCGCATCATCAGCGCGGAGCTGCGGAAGCCGACCGCCGCAGCCGGCACGCTGTACATCAACAGCGCGTTCCAGAAGCCGGTCGGGGCATCGCTGTAGATCGGGATCGTCCCGAAATAGGCGACAAACCCCATCAGGATCAGGAGGCCCAGCCAGAAGGCGGGCATCGACAATCCGGTCAGACTTATGACGCGCAGGACGTAATCGAGCTTGGTATCCTGCTTGACCGCGCTGATGACGCCGAACGGCACGCCGAGCAGGACGGCGAAAGCGAGCGCGAGGACGGCGAGGCGCGCGGTGATCGGGATGCGCGGCGCGATCTCCTGAAGGGCCGGCCGTTCGGTCTGATAGGAGATGCCGAGATCGCCCTGGAGAAGGCCGCCGATCCATTTCGCGTATTGCACCGGGATCGGCCTGTCGAGCCCGAGATCGGCCTCGATGCGTGCCTTGTCGGCCGGATCGACAAAGCCGCCGGCGTCAAACAGGATATCGGCGATGTTGCCGGGCGTCAGCCGCAGCAGCATGAAAATGATGATGGAAATCCCGAACAGCGTCAGGACCATCAGCCCGAAACGCCGCACCAGATAGGCTCCCACCGGCTCCTCCCTGCGCCCGCTGACCCGTTCACGGGACCCTTTGCCCGAGGCGCTCGCCCCGGGGGTCCGCTGTTTTAGAGGCAGTCGCTCGGTAAGACGAGGGTTTTTACCGCTTCGCCGAACCGCAGCCCGTGACGGAGCCTAACACGGCGCCCCGAGGGCGGTCGAATCACGCCCTCGTGCCATCTCTCGGGTTTGCCGGGCTGCCGAGGAAGGGGGGAGGCTAGAACAGCGGGTAGACGGAGTCCGAGAGTTCGGGATCCTTGCCGTCGGCGGGAGCGGCAGCGGCTTTGGCGGCGAGTGCTTCGCGCAGCTGCTTTAGATAGGGCAGAAGCCGCGGCAGCGCCGGGTCGCCGCTGGCGCGCCAATATTCGGCGAGCTGGTCGAGGAGCCCGGCCGGATCGCTATCGGCCGGGACGCTACCGAAGCCGCCGGTGCGGGTCGCGATCTCCTGCCAGTAGGTCTCCGCCGCCTGGTCGGGCTCGCGCGCGAAATACTGCACGCGCCGCGACGCGTTGTGCCGCTTCAGCGGGAGCAACAGGTTGGCGAAGAAGGCTTCGGGCGTGCCGCCGTCAATCAGGCTCATATTGCATCGTCCCTTCGAGGCGGCGGATCTCTTCCGGCTGCTCGTGCTTGAAGACCAGGAAGTCGCCGATCGCGAGGAGATCGATCCCCGCATTGATAAAGCAGGCGACGGCGTCCTCGGGTGTGCAGACGATCGGCTCGCCGCGCACATTGAACGACGTGTTGATCAAGACCGGGCAGCCGGTCAGCCGGTAAAAGGCAGTCATCAGCCGGTGAAAGGCGGGATTGCCCTCGGCGTCGACGGTCTGCAGGCGGGCGCTGTAATCGACATGGGTGATCGCCGGCAAGGTCGAGCGCTCCTCGTTCAAGACGCTCATCATGTCGCCGGTGCCGTCGCGGAAGGCATGCCAATCAACCTCGCCGCGGCGCAATTCCGGCCGCACATCGGCAATCAGCAGCATGTACGGGCTCTCGTGCTCCGTCTCGAAGATCTCGGCCGCCTTGTCGGCCAGCACGACCGGCGCAAAGGGGCGCCAGCTCTCGCGGAATTTGATGCGTTGATTGATATAGCTCTGCCCGTCGGGGCGGCGTGGATCGGCGAGGATCGAGCGGTTGCCGAGGGCGCGCGGACCGTATTCCATCGGGCCGTCGAAGCGGCCGATGATGAGCCCCTCGACGAGTGCCTGCGCGACCGCCTCGTCATGCGTGGCGCGACTCTCGACCCGATGGTAGACGAGCCCCTTCGCCTTGAGCGCCGCCTCGATATCGGCGCCTCCGAAAGCGGGGCCCAACAGGCTGCCGCGCATGCCGTCGCGGCCCTGCTCCACCCCGGCATGGCGCGCGGCCCCGAACTGGCTGTGCGCGAGCTCGAGCGCGGCGCC
>VAZF01000788.1 GCA_005888425.1 Alphaproteobacteria bacterium | reverse complement strand
CATCGACCGAGGGGCGCTGCGTCGCCATGATCAAATGGATGCCGGCGGCACGCGCCATTTGCGCCAGGCGCTGCACCGACGCTTCGATTTCCTTCCCCGCGACGAGCATCAGATCGGCCATCTCGTCGACGACGACAATGATCATCGGCAATTCGCTGGCGTCGAACGGCTCCTCCTCGAACACCGGCTGGCCCGTCTCGGGGTCGAACCCGGTCTGCACCTTGCGCACGAGGCTCTCGCCCTTGGCCGCCGCCTCCTTGAGCCGCGCGTTGAAACCCTCGATGTTGCGCACGCCGAGCTTTGACATCCGCTGATAGCGGCTCTCCATCTCGCGCACGACCCATTTCAAGGCCATGACCGCCTTCTTCGGCTCGGTAACGACGGGCGCTAGGAGATGCGGGACCCCGTCATAGACCGACAATTCCAGCATCTTCGGATCGACCATGATGAATTTGCAGCGGTCGGGCGGCATCCGGTACAGGATCGACAGGATCAT
>VAZF01000306.1 GCA_005888425.1 Alphaproteobacteria bacterium | reverse complement strand
TGGGCGAGGACGCGGGGCGGCTACGCCTGACCTTTCGCTACCGTGCGCGCGCCTGGACGGTGGTGGTCCAGCGCGACGGGACCTTGAGCGAGGCGCCGTGGTCGCAGGGGTGACCGGGTAGCCACCAGCCGTCTTTCGGAAGCCGTCCTCGTGGCCCGATAAAGCTCGCTGGAAGGTCCGCTCCCCACCCGACCCGGCGGTTCAACGGCGTAGTCTCGAATGACGCAAAAGGGGCAATGAGTACGCATTCGAGCGCCCGAAGCGGGAGGTCTCAATTGCGCCGATAGCAGCCCTGGGGGACAGAGTTCACAGCGGTCGTTGGCAGGCATGGCCCGGCTTGGACATCAAACGGTTACTCCAAGACAACCGGCGGTTCACGATGTACAACGTTCTCCGCGCTCGGAGTGCAAGCGCCGTGTACGGCGAAGAACATGCGGATTTCAACCTCTACGATATCCGGCCGCACTACCTATGGCCGCCGCCACGTTCTCGGAATAACCGCCGGGGGCGGCATCGCCACCCTGCTCACGGGATGCGTTTCTCTGGAGCGTGGACCAGCCGTTCCAAAATCGGCGACGCTCCAGGCCAGTGTGCTTGGCTTACCCAACGAGCAGTCCCGTCAATTCGTAGTAAAGCGCTTCCGGCGGGTGACGCGCCAGCCAGGGATACCCGGCTTTCCCGCTTTCATCTGAGCGTCGGCGACGTCGTAAAGCGAAGGCTCATTCACTGAGAGAGGGTCTCTCTCGACCGACAACCCGTCGCGCTCCCGGCGCAGTTCCTCCATGCGAGCGCGGATTGTGCAAAAATCATCAGCAGACCGAGGGCGTATCATGGTTCCTCCCGTTTTGTTTTTTTTCGAGCCGCACTTGCCGGTTGGAATGGCGGCCTTAAGGGCTAAGCAACAGAGGCCACGGAGATAGTCCGGCGACCATTAGGCGCCGCATCCCTGTAGCGGAAAAAGCGTGCGTCTGCATCACGCACGCAATTAGAAAACTAAGTTTCTGATGACATTAGAGAACGGCGTTTCGGGATTAGGCAGAATTGCGGCGCACCGCGGGCGCCCGGCTTTCCTGCCCGCCACCGGAGCGACAGGCAGGAAAGGACGCGCCTTGGATGCCTTTCTGCCACCGGCATGTACCGGCTTTTTACAGGTTCGCCTGGAAATCGCTGTAATTGCGCACCTTTTTGTAGATCTGCAAGCGATTCCGCTGGCTATCGGCGACGATCAGCGAGTCGCTGTTCGGATCGAACTCGACCGCGGTCGGGAAGCACAGCCGCCACTGCGGTTCGAGGCTCTTTACCCGGCGGCGCGCCTTGGCCATGTCGGGGTTGGCATCGATGCTCTGCTGGCCCCACTTCGACAGTACCTGGGCATCGCCGATCAGCGTCGTGATGGGTCCGCCCTCGGAGTCGAAAACGCACACCCGATGGTTGCCCCAATCGCTCACGTAGATATCGCCATCGGTGTCGACGGCGACGTCGGTTGGGTGATTGAACTGGTCGGTCCGGGGATAACCAGCTTTCTCGCTGTCGGCCTTAATATACGGGCCGAAAATGGTCACCGCGTAGGCGCCCTCGGGCTCTTGGATTACGCCATATGAGCCGATCGTCATCAGGCACTTGCCCGCGGACGACAATTTCTGGACGCGGTGGTTCTTCCAATCAGCGACGTAGATGTTGCCGTCCTTGTCGAGAGTGATGCCCCAGGGCTGGTTGAAATCGCCGGGTCCCTTGCCAGGGCCGCCGCATTTGCCGATGAACTTGCCCTCGGGGTTGAAGACCTGCAGGCGGTTGTTGCCGCTGTCGACGACTATAACGTTGCCGTTCTTTTCGACGGCGATGCCGGCCGGACGCAGCAATTCGCCGTCGCCGCTGCCGGTTTTGCCCCATTTCTGGAGAAATTTGCCACCGCTGTCGAACACCGAGATCGTGTTGGCCCATTCATCCGAGCAGTAGACCCGGTCCCGTTCCTCGTCGACGGCAATGCCGAAGGGCCAGATCGAATTCCCGTCGCCTTCGCCGTATTCGAAGAAGTCGTGAAGCAGTTCCTCTTCACCGGGACCGCCGAGCTGCACCTTGTTGGCGTGCATCCCGAAATTGTTCTCGTTGCCACGATTGGTGGTGTAGAGGACCCCGTTTTTTCCGAGGCACATCGTCTGGATGTAATTGAACCCAGTGCCTCGGGCTGCGCCACGCCCGACGGCGTGGCTCCAGTCGTAAACCCGTCCGCGGGCGACCGTTGTCAACGGCATCGTTCCCTCCTTCTTCGATCTACTGTTACCCCTTCCGTAATCCGGAAGGAGTTTGTTCGTCAGTTTCGGCGGGAACCTCCGCCCCGCCTCGGCGGGGAGGAGGTCGCCGCAGGTGACTCCCTGGCTAATTCAGGAAAGCGGGTTGTTCGAAAGTGCCGTTGACGATCGGCGCAGGGTTCAGTCCCAAATGCTTCTCGAGGATCGTCGAATAGACGCTGCGGAAATCCATGTTCGGGTTCAGGTCGCCCTGGACCAGATGCTCCGCTTTCAGCGACGGCATCTCGCCGTAATGCCCGCCTTTGACCTTCTCGCCGAGCGCGAAGGCGACACCGCCGGCGCCGTGATCCGTGCCCGAGCCATTGTCATGGACGCGGCGGCCGAACTCGGAGAACAGCAGCATCACAACGTTGTCGGATTTCCTGTGTTCGCGAAGGTCGGCCATGAATGCCTCGATCCCCTCCGATACAGCCTTCCAAAGATTGCCGTGTCCGGGGTTCTGGCCGGCATGCGTGTCGAACGTACTGTGGTCACAGTAGAACAGCCGGCTGTCGATCTCGGCGATGTGCGTTTGCGCGATGCCCTTGAGCTTGCGGGCAATCGGCGTGTTCGGATACTCGACGGTGGACGAGTATTTCTGCGGCGCGACCTTGATAATGTCCTCGCCCTTAAGCGAGTCGATCGCGGTCTCGCTGAGGTAATCCATTACCGGGCCGCTGCCTATCGCGGGGCTGTACATTTTCGCGAAGCGATCGAGCACCTGGGTGCGCTCAGCGCCCTGCACCTGGGGCAGGAAGCCGTACCGCTCCAGGGGACCGGCGACGCAGGCGACCGGAACGCCAGGGCAGACAAGGGAGCGCGGCAGGCTTGGCCCCATACTGACAACCTGCACGACATTTTCTTTTTTTGGGTCAAATTCGCGCGCGACCCGGCCGAGCCAGCCTTCGGTCCCGACCTTTTCCGGCTCGCAGGTGTGCCAGATGTCCATCGCCCGGAAATGCGAGCGTGGCGAATCCGTGAAGCCGACACCGTGCAAAACAGCGAGCTTGCCCTCGTCCCAGAACTTCTTCATCGGCGCCATGTAGTCCGGAATGCCGTAGTCCTTGTCGAGGTGGATGATGTTATTGTCACCAATCCCGACCGCCGGACGGTTATCCCGGTACAACGGGTTGTTGTATGGGATGATCGTATTCAGGTAGTCGTTGCCGCCGGTCAGCTGCAAAACGACCACGCATGGCTCATTCGTTGCCATAGCCATTCCTCCCTAATCTAGTCAGTTCAGTTCATGCGAACTGGTATTCGCGCGTCGCGACGATCAGCTGTAGCATCTGGCCGACATGCTGATCGGCGATTTGCGATTTGCCGTTGTCCCAGGAGATCTGGCCCCACTCATTCGCTTGCGAGAGGAGCTGCGCTTTCGTGTCTGCGCCGACCTCGACCGGACCGAGCAGATCGAGGCAGCCATCCACCAGCTGCTCGGGTCTCAAAGAGCCCTGGGTTTTCAGCCGGTCGATGATGCCGCGCACCCCCGGCGCCGAAGTATCTCCCACCTTCTCGGCCATGAAGTTGATGCGGGCCATCAAGGAGCCGCTGTTGATCCACTCCTTGCCGGTATGCCAGCCCTCGACCGAGGGCGGGTTGAGCAAATCCTGGCCCATATAGGCGGTGTTCATGGACAGCTCGCCATAGCCGGGCTTCGGGATCTCGTAGCCGCCGACGAAGCGTAGCGTGCTGACGACGACCTCAGCGGGCGATTTGACGTGCTGGAACCGGGCGTTCTTGAAGAAATCCGAGTTGAACAGCACGCGCAGCACCGAACGCATATCAAACTTCGAGTCGCGGAAAGCCCCGACCAGAGTATCGATCGCCTTTTGGTCGCGGGGCGCCTCGATCGGCCAAGCCGGCACCTGCGGCTCGTCAGCAACGAAGAAGTTGTACAGGTGGCGGCAGATGAACTTACCGCAGGCCGGCTGCTGCACGACGATATCTAGGATGTCCTCGCCGTTGAAGCGGCCGCGATGGCCGAGAAATTCCTTTTCGCCATCGTCGTGGTCTTCCGGCCGGTACTCGAACTTCCAAGGGAACCGACCATAAGGCGCGCGCGGGATTTTGGTCTCGAAGGTCCAGCCGGTGAAGGCGCGGGAAGCCTCGCGGACGTCTTTCTCCGTGTAGTTGCCGGCGCCGAGGCTGAACAGCTCCAACAACTCGCGGCCCCAGTTCTCGTTGACCGCGGTCCCGTGGTTCTGGTTGTTGTCGAGCCAGAACATCATCGTCGGGTTGGTCGATACTTTGTACAACAGCTCGCGGTAACTGCCCAAACCGCTCTCTCGGAACAATTCGATCTGCTCCAAGAGCTGGTCGTAATTGTCGACCTTGGAATTACCCGTAGCGAAGACGTGATGCCAGAAGAGGGCCATCTTCTCCTCCAGCGGTCGCTTGGTATTCACCAAGTAATAGAGCCAGTTTACATTTCCCATCGGCGGCTGCCCGCCGGGCAGCAGCGAGGCCGGCTGATAACGCAGCAGGGTGTAGGCGTCGACCGGCGGCTGCGTCTCGGGATGCAGCAACTC
>VAZF01000305.1 GCA_005888425.1 Alphaproteobacteria bacterium | reverse complement strand
CCCTGATATGAACAAATAGAGAACCAGCCTATTCGGGATGACCGATCCTCATTTCCTGTTGAATCGCGAAAAATTTCCTGTTCTCAGGGAAATTTCCGCGGCCGCCGCGACTTTGCGCAGGCTGAAGAGTTACGGGCCGAGATCGCCGAAGTGACGGCCTGTCTCGACGGCGTTTTGGTAGCGTCGCTGCATTCAGGTGACGGCGAGAGGCTCGACCGCGTGAACACCATTTCGCGAGGAAGTCAAATGCGCTTCTTACGGACATCCGCCGATGCGTGCGGCGACATCGATCGCGATCGCCTGCAACGGACCAACCGGCGCCTCATCGCCTCAGGGTTCGCAAGAAGGCTAGCCTAAACGCCTCGACAGCCGGTCGGTTCGGATGCGCTTCGCAGTATGCATAGGCCTGAGCCTCCGCATCGGCGATCGCGCCCACATTGATCGTTCTGGCCCGAAGGCGCGCTGCCTGATAGCCGATATAGAACAGCGATGCCGCGGCGCGGTCGTCTGGCGGCAACTCCAGCAGTCTTTCGCACCTTGCCGTCTGGATGCCGACCCGACGGTTGCCTGGCGTCGGCTGCGCGACGGGAGCAGGTGCCGGTTGCGGGGCCACCGCCATCGGTGGCGGTGCGGCGGGGGGCGCTGGCGGCGGTGCTTGCACGCACGCGAACAGCAAGCCCGATAACAGCACAACAGCCGGTTTCCCGTTCATCCTATAACCCCCTTGGTCAATTTCTTCCCGAACGCGGGTCTTTTCGGTACGCTATCAACCATCGAGATTATAGGGAATACGAGAGTTCGCCAGATTCTAATTGATGTAGATCAATGCCACCGGGCGCTGCACCCTCAAAATTTGGTGCCCTTCAACTCCGCCGGCGCGCCTTGGATATTGCGCAGCGATGTGTTCGAAAAGTCCCGATACCTTTCGCAACCCGATACATTTCGCAACCATGGCGAGCTGGAAAGAACTTCAGGCCAGACACCAACGAGTGAGGCCACAGTGATGAACAAGACTCTCCTTTACATGGCGCCGATCGCTTTGGTCGGGTTGCTGGGAACCGATACCCCCGCGAAGGCCGCGGTCTGGAGCGGCAGCCTTGCTCCAAATATCGCCGCCACGACAGCGGAACAGACCGATGCGCCGATCGTGCTGGTTCGCGGCGGTGGCGGTCGGGGCGGAGGTGGCGGCGGTCGGGGCGGCGGCGGCGGCTTTCGTGGCGGTGGCGGTGGCGGTCGCGGCGGCGGTGGATACGCTGGCGCTCGCGGCGGCGGCGGTCGCGGCGGCGGAGGCGGCAGTTGGGCGGGTGCCGGTCGAGGGAATTTCTCCGGGGGCAACCGCGCCAATTTCTCCGGAGGCAACCGCGCGAACGTCGGCAGCGGCAATCGCACCTTCAACCAAGGCAACCGCAATGTGAACGTCAGCGGTAATTACGGCGGCGGCTACGGCGGAGGTTATGGCTGGGGTGGGGTAGCGGCAGGTGTCGCGGCAGGCGCCGTCGTCGGCGCTGCAGCTACGAGCGCGGCGTACCCCGCATACTATGCAGCACCGGCGGCTCCATACTGCCCATACCCGGATTATCCGAATTGCGGGCTTTGAGTGTTCGGGCGCGACGGCACTCTTCAGCCGGCGTGCCCCGTTTGCCGCGCCTCGGTTCCGAGGGGTCGTTGATAAATTAGCTGCGTCGTCGCGAGCGCTTCGATGTGCTAGCTCAATGAGCGGCTGATGCACATCGATGATCTCGCAGACCGCGTCTCGTTCCTATCGGTTGAGCTCTTAAATGTGCTAGCGGGCTGGGCGTACTCGCCGGAGAAGATGATTCCGAGCGTACGCACGCGAGAGGATGTCCAGCGAGGGAAGCCGCTCGCGCCCTTCATGTGACGGGTCTCAGCGCGTCCTGCACATTCGTGCAGTAGAGCTTGGTCCCGCAAAGCCCAGGGAAGTTTCATAGCTCCTTGTGCGCTCCGTGTTCGTCAAATAGCACGGACATCTGCCATAGCCGGCTTTCTGGCTTCACTCGTACTCGACATGGAGCCGATCAGCGAAGGCACCGCGCTTGCTGAGGTAGCCCGAACGGCCCGGTGCGCGGCGCAGCCCGGGCCGCTTCAGGAGCGGCTTCAGCATTAACGGCAGCAGAGCCTGGTTCATATGAATCCCGAAGCATGTATGGAGGCCGTAGCCGAAATGAATGTATTCGTGCGGCAGCCGCCGCGGGTTGAACAGATGCGGATCCGGCAGGCGCCGCTGGTCCATCATGGCCGAGCTGAACGCAACGTAAACCGTAGCCCCTCGGGGCACGGCGGCGGCGCGGCGGGTTCCGGCCGCGATCGTGCTGTCCCGGGTGGCTGTCCGAGGCAGGGCGGGAGCGAGCGGATCGAAACGCATCGCTTCGAAAATGTAGCAGGCCAGCAGTTCATTGGAGTCGGCGCGCGCCGCCCGCTGCGCTCCCGCCAGTGCCTCCGGGCGGCGTAGCAGCTGTTCGAGTGCCTGCGGCACTACCATGGGCGGCTGCGGCGGTCCCCCGACAATAAACCCCATCAGGGCGCTGCGGATCTGGTCGTCGCTAAAGCCGGGAACGCCTTGGGCATGCATGGCAAGGCATCGGCCGAGCACGTCATCGCTGAACGACCCGGAAGCACGGCGCTTCTCGATGAGGCCATTGATGTGCGCCCGCAGGGCCGGCGCGATCGTATCGACCTCGCGCCGCAGCGCAGGATCGCTACCCGGATCGGCGAACTGAAACTCGAACAACCGCGTTGCCCATACGCGCAGGTCCTCGCCCGGAGGATCGGGTATCCCGAAATACGCCCCGAGCACCTCGAATGTGACCCGCCGCACAAGGGAGTCGACAATTTCCAAGTGTCCCTTCGCATTGGCAACGATGTGTTCCGCCCGCCGCTCTACCTCGCCGGCGAGGCGCTCGGTGATGTCGGCTGGCCTAACGACCAGCCGCATGGCGGCCGTGTCCCTGCGATACTCCGGCGTCTCGTCCATGCTCAGAAAGAAAGGATGCCCGCCCATGATGATGTCGAGCTTGTCTTTGTACGGAACCCGAAACGCCGCATCGTTGAGGAACACCTCGCGCACGTCATCGTAACGCGTCACGACGATGGTGTTGCCGAAGCGCAGGATGGGCCGGATCGTCCGGAGGACCCGAAAACCGAGCGGCACGTACGCCATCAGACATGCCGTCAGCCACGCCTTGAACCCGTTGGCCGGCGGCCGCAGGACATCGCGCCCGGCTGTCGCGCTCACAATCGCCCCAGATAGTCGAGTGCCGGGATGCTCGGCAGAAAAAAATATTCGCCCCCCGCCGACTGGACGAAGGTCTCGACCTCGACAATCCTCCGCAAAGGCTGTTCGCGCACCGTGAATGGACCCTTCGGTCCGACGAGCGGATCGGTTTCGTCGAACAGCGTCGCGAAGTTCCGGTTCAGAATCCAAGTCTGCTGCACAAATTCGAACTGCCGGGCGATATCGGAATTCAGGCACATGAAGAGCAGTCCCCGCTCCTGCTGGTCGTCCCGGTATCGGTCGTCGACCGGGCCGCCGAACTTGCGGCCGCGCCGGAGGATTCGATGGTTATTCGACGCGTCGAGCAGCGTCTGCGCCGAGGCCGCATCTTTCGCGAGACCGTCGCGCGGATTGGCCCTGCGCACGTGCGAGCCAAGCGGGCAGCCATGACCATAACGATCGTCCCGCATGAAGCCGAAATCGTTTTGCGGTAATCCGTCCTGAGCGGCCGGAAAGCCGCTTGGGCACAGCAGGTGCCCGTCGACATTGCGCCCGATCACGCGCTCGGCGAGCCACTCGGCCGTCACATGAGCCGCATTGGGATCGTGCGCCCGGATCCGCTCGGCGCCGGTCCTGAGTGATTGCCAGAAGGACGCTACGTATTGCCGGAGTTCGCGAGCGACCATGTAGCTGCCGTTCAAGCCGAGGTTCAGGAAACCCTCGGGTGCGCCTTCCGGCAACAAATCGGCTCTGGCTTTTTCGTCCGTCGGGATGAACGGGCCAGGCGCCTTTTCGCTGTGCGCGTTCTCGTGACCGAGCAGGATTTCCCCGAGCGGGACACCGTGCCACGGATCCCTCTCGGAAGGGCGGCCATCGCTCAGGACGACGGAAGGCCCGAACGGGATCGGCTGGGACAAGCCGTCGGCGAAGCCAAAATGCTCGCGCCCGATGCGTTTATCGAGCCGCAGATCGAGCGATAGCTGGCGCACGATTGTGACCCCCAAGGGCGCGAGTGTCTGTCCCACCTCCGCGGCCCAGCGCTGGGCATCCGCTTGATCCTTATCGTAGAGCAGCAGCAGCGCGTGCACCGTCACGGGCGTCGACGGCGTGGCAGTGGCCGGCTGCTCGATCGGCACGTTGCCGCTCCAAATCGGGCCGCCGCGAATCACTGTCGATTGCCATTCCCCGTCGATTTTGTCGCCCAGTCGGCGGAGTCGATCTTCCTGGTACATGCCTTCGCGGAACTGCGGCGAGAACGTTTCCAGCACCTCATACGGCAAACCCACGCTCGCCAGCCCGGTGCAGGTGAACGCAAGGGCGGCCGCGCGCGCTTCCTTTTCCTTTCCGGCCGCGTTGGTGATTGGGGCGGCCGCCCTCAGCGCATTGATCCAAGCGGCGCCGCTATCCTTGGCGTAGAGGAACAACGCCTCGGCCCAGGGTAGATCGCTGAAGCCGCTGACCACGACCCCTTGCGTGCGCGCATCGTCGGGCGGTGCCAGCCTCCAGCTCGGGCGCCGGTTCAGGGGCGGTTGGGTCATAGATCCCTCGCCCATTCGGCGGCCTCCTTCGGTGTAAGCGTGGGTTTGCGCAACCCATCCGCGATCCGGGCGTGGCGCTCGATCTGATCGACCGTGTAGTCCTTGTAGGCACTGAACCAGAACCGGGTCACCGTCATGGAATGGCGCGCCCAGGCCTTGAACTGCCGGCCGTGGCTGGCGCCATCGAGCACGAGGAACCGGGTGGGCGGAAAGCCGATGCCGCTGCCCCAGGCGAGGGTGAGGCCGCCATGCGCCTTCTCGATAAAATCGAGCCTGACGTTCTGCGCATGGCGCTCTTCCGTCGCGGTGGCGCGCACGATCAGACCCAGGCCCAGATGTCCCGCCCGGAAGAGCGCCATGCGCAGAACGCCAGGCTTGACGAGAACGAGGCTCCCCATGTGGTTCTGGGCGATGCGGTCCTCGCGCCGAGCCATCTCGCGCAACAGCTCAGGATTGAGAGGCGGAGCATCCTGAGAGGAGTCGCGCAGCTCGAGCCACCGCAGCCAAAGCACAATCGCTGGAAGCGTGAAGAAAACGCCGCTCAGGAGACCGAGCGCGACGACGCGGAAGCTCGGCCACCAGAGTTTATCGAACCAATAACCTGTGACCGCAATTCCGAGCCAAGTGGCGATCACCGACGCGACGACGCCGTAAATTCCGAGGAAGAGCAACACCCCTATCGTCAACGTCACCGGGTGCGCCAAGGAAGTCAGATCGTTCTGAAACGATAGGCTTTCGATCGTTAACCCGCCTGAGCGCGTCGGGGCCCCTTTGCCGGCCAGCGGTGCTCGCATGCGGTACAGCCCCAAGTAGATCAGGACGGCTGCGATCCCGAAAAGGACAAGGAAACGCGGCCATGGTGAGATGAACGCGACGATCATCCCCGGTATCGACAAGCCGACCAGGACGAGAAAGAGGAAGCCCGCTACACGCAACCAATCGCCGATGCGCTCGGCCAGCGAGATTCGAACAGACGCGGGCTGTTCGAGCCAGGGGAACGCAGATTTCAGAGCCGCGCGCAGCTCCGTGTGAATCCGCGCGGCCGGCATCAGCCGGTAGGGATTGGGCGCCGCGGGGTCGGGTTGCGCCAGCGCCTTCCTGGTCGCCAGGAAGAGGCGTCCTTCGTCCAGGATTCGCCCTCGGTCCAGCCCGCGATTGCCGTGGTGGAAGGCGCTGGGACGGAGCGATCTTGCCGCGAAATATGGCGCCACCGGATAGCGGGAGTCGGGTGAGGTGACGGCAACAAAGAGCGGCCCATCCCGGTTTGCAGGCTTTTTGCAGCAGCGCAGCATTGCCCGCAGCTGCGGCCCGAGCGTTGCTTCCATCTGGCCCCAGAACACGCCGGGCGGGCCATCGAAATTCGCCTCGATCACGAACACCGGGTCGTAGTCGGCGCTCGGGAACACACTCATCGACATGAAATGCAAGACCGGGACACCTGCCTGCAGCCGACCGTATTTCTCCGCGTATCCCGATGCCGGATCCTCTTCTTGGCATTTCACTGAATCAATAAGCGCCGAGAGTCGATCGACGCTCACAGGTTCAACTTCCAGAGCAACAGAGAGCGTCGTCTGTCTCATTCGTCCCCCCAGACTCGATTCAATGGGATCGCGCCGATATCAGACCTGATCAGCCACGCCCCGCATCATCCGGCGCCGAGCTGAGACGCATCGCAATGACAGGTCCTGCGAGTACGGATAGCTCCGGCTAATCGTGCGGAGGCCGCGTGGCCACCGCAGTGACAATTCTCATCCGGTGCGCGAGTCCGACGATCATGCATCCAACAAGGCTCGAAACTCCGCAACGGCATCTTCGCATAGCCACGGATCAATTTCGTGTCTCTTTACCGGACCATGGTGATTGACGGTGCGGCGGAGCAGGCGAGCAACATACTCCATGGCCAGCGGATGATCCGTCTTCATCGCCCGCTGAAAATCGTTCCCATCGAGTGATCCGACTTTGGTGAGCACAAGAGTCTTGAGCTCTTCGCCAAAGTGCATCGAGTTCGCGCTGACTTGCCAGGCCCCCGCCTCAATCGTGTCCGGTGTTACCGACGTTGCGTTGGTCACATCGACACCCGCGTTCCAGTCCCACGAAGATTCAAAACCCGCGAGGACTCGCATGACCTCCAACATCACCGCCCGGCGATGACGAAGATCTTCCCACGGACCGAGTACTCCGACGACATTCGAATAAACGTCTTTGTTGGAATTCGGTGCGAAGATTTCGTCCGGTGCAATCTTTCCCCAGGCGACAAGCTCATCGAGAAAGCTGTCTGGCGGGACGCCTCGGTTAGAGACGGGTTGCTGTGTGGCATCGAAAGCCATGCGAAATCCCCTTCGCGGTAGGCTCAGTTATGCGACGAGGGATGCCGGGGGCAGGACAAGCCTGGGCAGCAGCCAGTCTTGATGGGCTGGATTGACCAGGTTGAAATCGTAGGCACGGTGTTCCGAGTCCTGAAAATCCAGAACACGCTGAGCGATTGCGACACGCACGCTCGCTGGCATGTTCTTGCCCGTAAATCTCGCGGGCTGCCACGGCCCGATCGGAAAATTCATCGAATCCATGAAGACGATCCACGCTGCGCCGCAGATCGATCCTGCACTGAGTGCCTTACCCAGTTCGCTCCAGGTCTCGCCGTCATTGTGATGCCCGTACACGCAGGGCGCGAACGTGACGTTCTGGCTGCTACCGCCCGCAATCAGGCCAGCGCTCCAGCCCTGATAATAGACGTGATTCAAAGGGTTGTTGATTTCGGCGTCGAGAAAAACCGCGACCTCCGGCATCGTTGATAGATGATCGGCGCCGAAGGTGGCGATGATGGCGGCGGCGTTATCACCGCCATCCTGTTCGCCAAGGTCGCTGTCAGGTTCGCTTACGTTGGCGGTCTGCCGACCGACCGGCAAGACCTTTATGTTATTCGTATTAAAGAAATCGGATTCGAGATTGGCCTGATATTGAATTGAGGACGTGTTCCCCGGGTCTTTGAAGTATCGGCCCCAAAAAACCGGCTGTTGGCCTAATTTTTGAGTTGCTACGTGCAGGCAGCTTGCCGAAGCGGTACGTGCCTGATCTATGCCGACGCAATCAACCATAGGCCGTACTCCCTGGATTCGTTATTTTCGATTGAGATAACTCTATCTGATCCAGCTGCCGATTTGCAAACCAGGAGCTGACTTTTACGTTCTTAGCTTTATGCTCGCAACAGGGTTCCTGCGCGTCCACCTGCGCACGAATAACAGATGTTGACCGACGCGGGTCGTCCGATAGGCTCGGCCGC
>VAZF01000304.1 GCA_005888425.1 Alphaproteobacteria bacterium | reverse complement strand
ACCGCGAGCACGACGCGGTTCGGCAATGACATTTCGTACACAGCACGGCGAAGCGCCGCGAAGGCGGCATCTTTCGGATCGCCGGCGAGCACGATCTGCACCGGCTTCTGCGCGAATTCGGCGTTGTTGATCAAGGTCGCGAGCGGGAAGAAATTGCGCCCGAGCTCGCCCGAAAAGGCGCCGAGGATCGCTTCGGCGCGGCGGCGATAGGCATCGTCGCCGGTCAACAGATCGAGCCTGGCCAAGACGCCGACCATCGTGCCGTTGCCGGCCGGCACCGCGGCGTCCGACGCGGTCTTGGCGCGCGCGATCAGATCGACGGTGTCGTCGGCCGCGAAGAAATAACCGCCGCCGGCATTGTCCCAATAATGCCGGTCGAGCACCGCGACCCAGGCCTTTGCCTGATCGAGATAGACGGGGTCGCTCGTCGCCTCGTGCAAGGCGAGCGCGGCGCGGCTGAGATTGGCGTAGTCGTCGACGCTCGCCGGGTGGCGCGCCCTGCCCTCGCGCCAGCTGTGGCGGAGCCTTCCATCCTCTCCAGTCATCTTCTCGCGGATGAAAGCGAAGGCGCGGGTGGCGCGCGCGATCCACTCGGCGCAATCGAAGGCAAGCCCGGCTTCGGCGAGCGCGGCGATCATCAGCCCGTTCCAATCGGCGAGGATCTTGTCATCGAGCCCGGGCCGGATTCGCGGCGCGCGCGCCTGCAGGAGCAATGCACGGCACTGCGCCAGCTCGGCCTCGGTGTTTTCATCGGCAAGCTCGGATTGGTTTAGGCGATTCAGGATATTGTGGCCTTCCCAGTTGCCCTCGGCGGTGACGTCGTAAAGGCGCTTGAACAGCGGGGCGCGCTCACCGAGCACGGCGTCGATCTCGGCCTCGGACCAGACGTAGAATTTCCCCTCCTCGCCCTCGCTGTCGGCATCGAGGCTCGAATAGAAACCGCCCTCGGGATGGGTCATCTCGCGCTCGAGCCAGCCGATCGTTTCGGCGACGCGCTGCGCGTAGAGCGGATCGCGAGTTTCCTGCCAGACCAGGGTCAAGAGGCTTGTCAGCTCGGCATTGTCGTAGAGCATCTTTTCGAAATGCGGCGCGAGCCAGCGCGCATCGGTCGAATAGCGCGCAAAGCCGCCGCCGAGATGGTCGTAGATGCCGCCCTGCGAGATCGTTGTCAGCGTGCGGATGACGGCCTCACGATAGGGCTCGCGGCGAGTGCGCTTCCAGGCGCGCCACAACAATTCGAAGATGCCGCATTGCGGGAATTTCGGCGCGTGGCCGATGCCGCCGTTCAGCGGGTCGACCTCGCGCAACAGGCGCTCGGCGATCTGGTTGAAGAGTTCCGGCGCGACGCCCTCGCCGGCTTGCGGCTGCTCCAGGCGCTTCAGCGCCTCGCGCAAGGCGGCGACATTCTTCATGACGTTGTCGCGGTCCTGCTTGTAGGCCGTGCTGATCGCGTCCAAGACCTGCGGAAAGCCCGGGCGGCCCCAGCGCGGCTCCGGCGGGTAATAGGTGCCGCCCCAGAAGGGCTCGCCCTCGGGGGTCAGAAACATCGTCAGCGGCCAGCCGCCCTGCTCGCCCATCAGCGCCAGTGCGTTCTGATAGATCGCGTCGAGGTCGGGGCGCTCCTCGCGATCGACCTTGACGTTGATGAACCGCTCGTTCATCTGCGCCGCGATCGCCGGTTTCTCGAAGCTTTCATGCGCCATGACATGGCACCAGTGGCAGGCGGCATAGCCGATCGACAGCAGAATGGGCTTGTCTTCGGCCTTGGCGGCGGTGAGCGCGTCGGGTCCCCATGCCTGCCACTGCACCGGATTATCCTTGTGCTGCAACAGGTAAGGGCTGGTCTCGTCGCCGAGGCGGTTGCGGTCCATGTCCAGGCTCCCGATGGCTGCTTTGCGCCGCGATTGCTTGCCCGGCGCGGCTCGACGCGATAGGTTGCGCGCCATCTTAGACCCTGAACGGCGGATCCGCGTCAGGCGCTCCGCTCGCCCTTCCCGGAGAGACCCCGAATGTCAGGTGCGCCCGCCGATCCGCGGCTGTTTTACAACCGGCATATTTTCATCTGCACGAATACGCGGGCGGAAGGGCATCCGCGCGGCTCATGCTCGGCCCGCGCCGCCGAAGCGGGCGGCGTCGAGAAATTGCGCGGCTATATGCGCGAGAAGGCGCGTCAATTGGGGATCGAGAATATCCGCTGCAATGCCGCGGGCTGCCTCGACCGCTGTGAATACGGCCCCAACATGGTGATCTATCCCGAGGGCGTCTGGTACCGCTACGAGAACACCCAGGACATCGACGAGATCGTCGAGACGCATCTGAAAAATGGCGGCCGGGTCGAGCGGCTGATGCTGACCCCCGACCAGCTCCCGCCAAAGCACTGAGGCCGGGCGAGCCCTCTTCCGACACTATCTACGCGCCGGCGACCGCGCCGGGGCATGCCGCGATCGCGATCATCCGCCTGTCCGGGCCGGAGGCGGGACCGGCCTTGGCCGCGCTCGCCGGAACGGTGCCGCCGCCGCGGGTAGCGCGGCATGTGCGGTTTCGCGATCCCGACAGCAGCGAGGAACTCGATGACGGCCTCGCGCTGTGGTTTCCGGCACCGCACAGCGTCACCGGCGAGGATGTCGCCGAGCTCCATCTGCATGGCAGCCGCGCCGTTCTGGCGGCGGTCATGGCGGGGCTGTCGCGGCGGGGATTGCGGCTCGCCGAGCCCGGCGAGTTCACCCGCCGCGCCTTTCTGAACGACAAGCTCGACCTGACCCAGGCCGAGGCGGTCGCCGATCTCGCGGCGGCCGAAACGGAGGCGCAGCGCCGCCAGGCCCTGCGCCAGCTCGACGGCCATCTCGGCGGGGTCTATCGCGGCTGGGGCGAGCGGCTCTTGCGGCTTCTGGCCCATCTCGAAGCGGCGATCGACTTCCCGGACGAGGATCTGCCGGCCGAAATAGAGCGGGAAGTGGCGGAGGGCGCGCGAGCACTTGCGAATGAGGTCGAGTCTCACCTTGACGATGGTCATCGCGGCGAACGGTTGCGCGACGGCATCGCGGTCGCGATCCTCGGGCCGCCAAACGCCGGAAAATCCAGTATATTGAACCAGTTGGCGCGGCGTGAAGCGGCGATTACCTCGCCGATCGCGGGCACGACGCGCGATGTCATCGAAGTGGCGATCGATCTTGCCGGCTATCCCGTTATGCTC
>VAZF01000303.1 GCA_005888425.1 Alphaproteobacteria bacterium | reverse complement strand
TGCGCATCCCTTGCCATTCGAAATTCTCGACCGCCGTGCCGATCCCCTGCGCGTAGGTGTAGGGGTGGCGGCGCGCGATCGTGCCGCGGCTCGCGGCATGCGCATAGTTCCAGTTCTCCATGTCGTCCTGTTCGGTCATGCCGCCCGGGCCGGAGTAGCGGATGTAGTAGTCCCGCAGGAAATTTTTGACCTCCGCGGGCGCGTCCCGGTCGACAAAGAACCAGCGCCACACCTCGGTCTCATGCGGGCTCTTCGGGTGCCACGCCGCCATCGTGCGCGGCTGGCGCGACAACAGCGCCGTGTTCGGAAAGATCTCGCCCGGCGCGCCGAGAAGCCGCGCCTTGTCGCCGAGGCGCCTCCGCCGCTCTTCCTCGCAATGCCGGAAATACTCGGCGACCAGCGGCGTGTTCTGGTAGGCCGGTCGCGGCTTGTCGTCCGGCGGCGACAGATAGAGGATCGACTGATGGCCGCGGTCGGGCAGGCAAACATGCAGTTTGCGGCCGGCCAACAGCTCGCTCATGTCGCGCCTTCCGCTGCCCGAGGGCCCGATGCCGGCGAGGTCGACCGAGCGGTGGCTGATGTTGTGATAGGTGTCGCCGCTGAAATTCTCGGCCGGGAATTTCCAGTTGCACGGGATCAGCCATTTCTGGACGCCGCCGAGCACCTCGGCCTGGCCCCCGCGCCCATCCCAGCCGTCGAGCTGCAGGTCGAGAAAGCCGCTGGCCGCCCCGAGATATTCGAGAAAGGGCGGCGCCGCCGGATCCCAGGTGGCCCAGACCGAGCCCTTGTAGCGCGCCAATTGCGCCACTTCGACGAGGCCCCATTGCGCGCGGTCGAGCTGCGAGTGATAGGCCTCGCGGAAGAACGGCACGCCGACGAGGCGGCCGTCTGTCCCATAGCTCCAGCCGTGATAGGGGCAGGTGAAGACCATGGTGTTGCCTTCGTCGTAGCGGCATACTTTCATGCCGCGGTGCCGGCACGAATTGAGAAACACATGCACCTCGCCGGTGCGGTCACGGCAGAGGATCACCGCCTCCTCACCCATCCGCGCCGCGGCGTAATCACCGGGATTGGGGATCTGGCTCTCATGTCCGATAAAGAGCCAGGCGCGGGCGAAGATCTTTTCCTGCTCCTCGGCGTAGATCTGCTCGTTGACAAAGATCTCGCGGCTGATCTGCCCGGTCTTCATATCGACCAGCCCCGGTCTGTAAGCAGATGAATTTGCCGTCGCCATCGGATGCCTCCGGCTAAAAGAAAAACGTCAGGTTTTTGCTGAGCAGCACATTCTGGTCGAGAATGATCTTGCGCCGCGCGATTTGCCAACCGTCACCGCCCTCCGAGTCATTTGGGCGACGCAACACATCCTCGCGCTTGCCGACCAGAATGTCGGTCTCGGTCTCGACCCGGTTGCGGTAAATCAGAAACCGGCAGCGCGCTGTCACCTCGCGCGCTTCCGCAGCCGAGGGCGTCACCTCGACGAGCTGCACATTCGTCACAAGGTGCGAGATGCGCGACACCGGCTCCTCGGCCCAGTGAATGCCGGTCTGGATCTGGCGCACGCGGCGAGTCAGCGTGTCCTTGCCCTCGTCGAACCAGGCGATGTCCTGCGCCTCGCGGGTGAATTCGCGCGCCTCCTCGCCGAATTTGACGTTGCGGCGCATCGGCATCCAGTAACGGAGATCGTCGGCGAGCAGCGCCAGCCACTCGTCATAGCGCCGCTCGTCGAGCAATTCGGCCTCGCGGTAAAGGAACTCGGCGACCTCGTGCGTCAGTAAGAGATGCGCGGTCCGCGCATCGGTGTCGCTCATTTGCGCAACTCCGCGCTTGCCATTGCTTCGAGCATGCGCGCCACGACCGGAAAGCCTTCCTGCCCCCAGCCGCGCGCCTGCGCCTGCTTGTACAGTTCCGACGCGAGGACGCCGAGTTGCACCGGCGCGCCGACCTCGCGCGCCAAGGCGCAGGCGAGGTCGATGTCCTTGGCGACGATGTCCAGGGTGCCGCCGGCGGTGAAGGCGCCGGTCAAGACCGAGCGCGGGATGTTGTCGAAGGTGCGGCTCTGCCCGGCGCTGACCGGCACGATCTCCGCCAACACGCCCAGATCGATGCCGGCCTTTTTCGCGATGAGCATGCCTTCGAGGGCGGCGATGAAATTGGTGTAGCCGAGATATTGCGTGACGAGCTTCGCGACACAGCCGGCGCCGTTCGGCCCGACATGAAACACATTCTTGGCGATCGCCTCCAACAGCGGCCGGCAGCGCGCAAACGCCGTGGCCTCGCCGCCCGCCATGACGGTCATATTCGGCGGCCGCCCGCTGACGGGGGCATCGAGAAAAGCGATGCCGCGCTCGCGGCACGCTGCGGCGAGACGGCGGATCGTTTCCGGCGCGTTCGTCGTCAGATCGATATAGGCGCCACTGTCGGCGAGGCCGGCAAGCAGCCCGGTTTCCGGATCGAGCGCCGCGGCCTCGACCTCGTTCGGGCCCGGCAGCGAGGTGAAGACAATTTCGCTCGCTTCGGCCAGCGCGCGCGGCGTCTCGCCGATGGCGGCGCCCTGCTGCCGCAAGGTTTCGGTCGCCTCGCGCCGGAGGTCGTAAACGGTCAGCCGATGCCCGGCCGCGACGAGGCAGCCGGCAATCGGCGTCCCCATCGTCCCGGTGCCGATAAAGCCTATGCGCATCGTTCTCTCCCGCGCGCGATCAGCGGATCAGAGCGATCAGACGCTTGGGCGGCATCATCGGTCGGCCGCAGCGCCGCGGCAAGCCTCGCAACGCTTTCGTGTTCCGCCGAACCGGGAGTAGATTGGCCGGCAAGAATAACGCACGACAGCGTGCGGCCCGGGACGGCGGAGGACGTCATGCGAGCGGACCCAAGCCGGCGCGAGTTGATGGCCGGGATCGGCGCGGTGGCCGCCAGCGCCGCGCTGCCGGTGCGGGCGGTCGCGGCCGAGGCTTCATCGGGCCAGGGCTACCGCACCGCCGGCGAGCTGGTGAAAGCGCTCGTCGACCGGAAGGTCTCTTCGCGCGAGCTGGTCGATGCCGCGATTAACCGCATCGAGGCGCTCGACGGCAAGCTTAACGCTGTCGTCGTGCGCGATTTCGACCGGGCCCGCACCGCCGCCGATGCCGCCGACGCCGCATTGGCCAAAGGCCAGCGCCGGCCGCTGCTCGGTCTGCCGATGACGGTCAAGGAGCAATTCAACATCGCCGGGCTGCCGACCACCTGGGGCGACCCGAAATTCAAGGATTGGAAGGCCGAAGTTGACGCGCTCGCGGTGCAGCGTCTGAAGGCCGCGGGGGCGATCATCCTCGGCAAGACCAATGTGCCAATCAATCTGCGGGATTGGCAAAGCTATAACGAGGTCTACGGCACGACCAACAACCCTTGGGACCTGTCGCGTTCGCCGGGCGGCTCGTCGGGCGGTGGTGCCGCCGCACTCGCCGCCGGCTTCGTGCCGCTGGAATTCGGCTCGGATATCGGCGGATCGCTGCGTGCGCCGGCGCATTTCTGCGGCGTCTTCTCGCATAAACCGAGCCTCGATCTGGTGCCGCAGCGCGGCGCCGGTCCGCCGAAAACCCCGGCGAACCCGGTGCGCGGCGATCTGGCGGTGATCGGGCCGATGGCGCGCAGCGCCGCCGACCTCGCGCTCGCGCTGGACGTCGTCGCCGGGCCGGACGAGTTGTCCGAGGGGATCGGCTACCGGCTCGCCCTGCCATCGCCGCGGCACGAGGGGCTGGCTGGTTTCCGGGTGCTGGTCATCGACAAGCACCCGCTCTGCCCGACCGAGGCCAGCATTACTGCGGCGCTCGATCGACTGGCCGAGCGGCTCGGCAAATCCGGCTGCACAATCCTGCGCGAGAGTGCAAAAATGCCGGATCTCGCGCTGACCGCTCGCATCTATCGCGAGCTGCTGTCGGCGTTTTTCAGCGCCGACATCCCGCCCGAGGCGCGCGAGCGCATCGAGGCCGCCGCCAAGACCCTGTCTGCCGACGATCAGAGCCTCGTGGCGGAACAGCTCCGCGGTTCGACAATCAGCCATCCCGACTGGATCCGGAAGAGCCGCATCCGCGGCGGGTTGCGGGCGCGCTGGCTGGCATTGTTCCAGGACATCGACGTCATGCTCTGCCCGCCGATGCCGACGGTTGCTTTCCCGCACGACCATTCGCCGCAATTCGCCCGCAAGCTCGACATCGACGGCGCCAAGGTGCCGTACAACGATCAGAGCGCGTGGGCTGGGCCCGCAATCCTGACCGGTCTGCCGGCGACGACAATACCGATCGGCCGCACCGATGCGGGGCTGCCGATCGGGGTGCAGATCATCGGCAACTACCTGGAAGACCGAACGACGATCGCGTTCGCCGGGCTGATCGAGCGCGAATTCGGCGGCTTCACCTCGCCGCCCAGCTTCACCTAGCGGCCGAGCACCGCCATCAATTCGCGCCATTCGCGCGGGCTAAGGCCGCTGTCCTTTTGCTCGACCGTTTCGCCAGCGAGCATCCGCTGGATCACCTTGAGCCCGGTCGCCGAGATCGAGGCGGCGTTCATGCGGTATTCGAGAAAGGCGGCGTACGCCGAGGGCACCCAGCGCTGCATCGTGCCGAGCATCGCCTCGGCATAGGCGCGGATCTCGTATTGCGCATGCGGGTCGGCGCGCAGGCCGAGAAAGTGCATCAGATTGTAGAGATCGATCTTCCAGTACCACTGCGTATAAAAATTCAGCGACAGATTGATCCGAGCCAATTCGCGCGCGAGCCCCGGCCAATTCGGGTCGACCGGCGCGCCGGTCTCGTCCTCGTTGAGCATCGCGGCATAGCCGGCATAGGCGCGCTCGGCATCATGTAGAACTCGTTGTCGAGGATCGAATAGCGCGCCGAGTACTCGTTGACGTTGGCGGTGCGATGCCGGATCCACTGGCGCGCGACAAAGATCGGCAGCTTCACGTGGTACTTGATCTCGCACATCTCGAACGGCGTCGTATGCCGGTGCCGCATCAGGTAATTGATGAGGCCGCGGTCCTCGCTAACCCGCCGCGTGCCGCGCCCGTAGGAGACGCGCGCCGCCTGCACGATCGCGCCGTCATCGCCCATATAGTCGATGACCCGGACAAAGCCGTGATCGAGCACCGGGATCGGCTCGTAGAGGATCTCTTCGAGCGCCGGGACGGTGGCCCGGCGAGTCGGCCGCGTCTCGCCGCGCGCCGCGGCGACCTCCTGCTGTTGCTCCGGCGTCAGGGGCATCAGCGCCCTCCTCCAAACGGGAGGAGAGATTAGCGCAAGCCGGCGGCGATGCGCGCCGCCAGATCGGAAACCGCCCGGCTCATCGTGCCGACGACGACGGCGGCGTCCCTTCCGGCGCCCGGCACGACGATCGTCGATTCGCGCGGCGGGCCGAGCGGGCGGCCATTCGGGCCCAAGGCTTCCCAGCGGGCGGCGAGCGTCACGGCGCCGGTTTCGTCGGCATCGAAGCGCGAGATCTCGACCGCAATCGTGACCCCGGGCGGCGGCTTTGCCGCGCTTTCGACAAGGCTGATGCCGGCTGGCAGCCGCGCCGCAAGATCATCGGCCAGGACCCGGCGCACCATATCGTCGAGCGGCCCGGCCCAGCGCTCCTCCTCGGAATAGACGATCTCGTTGCCGCCGCGGCGCCGCGCGAGCGCCGGGCGATCGAGCGCGCCCGGCAGGCTGACCCGGCCCAAGGCCACCGTGCTGCCGGCCGGGGCCCCAAATCGCGGCGGCGCCGGGTCGGCGGTCAGCACATAGAATTTGCTGGGCAGGGAGGTGCCGCACCCGGCGAGCAACAGCGCGGTGACGAGAAGGGAGAGCCTCACTTTCCCGAATCCGATCTGCCGCGCAACAGTGCCTCGGGGTGCCGCTCCAGCATGTCGGCCAGGACGCGCACCGAGCGCGCCGCCTGTTTCAATTCGTCCATGGTGCGCGCGAGGTCGGTCGAGGAGCGTGGGTCGTTGCCGAGGATGGCCAAGGTCGCACCAAGCTGGTCGGCGGCGGAATTGAGCTTCGCGAGGAGCGGGCCGGCCTGCACCCGCATATCCCGGGCGAACTGCCCGGCATCGGCGAGCGTGCGGTCGAGCTGCTTCACCGAACGCTTCAATTCGGGCGAACCGACGACAGTGTCGGCGTGCTGGACCATCTCGCGCATCCCGCCGATCAGCTCCCCGAGCGGCTGACCGCCGACCCGGCGCCGCCGCGATTTGGGGCCCCGGCCGGCAGCACGGTGGCCTTGGGCCGGGTTAGCTTGCCGGGCGCGCTCGATCGCCCGGCGCTCGCGCGGCGCCGCGGTGGCAACGAGATCGTCTATGCCGAGGAGGAGCGCTGGGCGGGGCCTCTCGACGATACGGTGCGGCGAAATCTCGATCGTCGCCGGTACGCGGATGTCTTCGCTCGCCTGATCGTATTCGAGCCGCAACGCCGAAACGCGGCCGATCGGGATGCCGCGCAATTCGACCGGCGTGCCGATCGCCATCCCATGCAACGGCCCGGGAAACGACACCTGATAGGAAACGCGCACCGGGTCCGCCGAATCGGCGGCCGATTTGCGGTCGCGGTACAGCGTGAATTTCGAGCCGGGCGGGCTTTCCGCCTCGGTGAGGGCGTCGGGCGGTGTCTCGAAGACGATTGCGCCGCTGAGTAACGTCTGCAGAGTTTCGGTCTCGACCTGCAGGCCCTGCGTCCCGATCGTGGCCTCCACGCCGGCGGCGATCCAAAACTGGCTACCGGGTCGGATCAGCGTGCTGTGAGGCTGGTAGATAAAGACGTTGACCGACACCGTGCCGTCCTTATCGGACAGCGTGTGATCCATGACTTCGCCGACCTGCACCCCATGAAAATAGACCGGCGCGGCATCGCTGATCGCCGGCATCCGTTCCGTCGTCAAGGCGAAGATCTTGCCGTTGACGAGCCCTTGCGCTGGCGGCGGATTGTCAAGGCCGCGGAAATCGCGGGCGCCGCTCGGCTGCTCGCCGGGCAGCATCCCGATATAGGCCCCCGACACCAGCGTGCTCAGCCCAGAGATGCCGCTGAAGCCGAGCCGCGGCCGGACGACCCAGAATTTCGTGTCGGAGCGCAATAGCGGCTCGGCTTCACGGCGCATCTCGGCGGTCACCACGACGCTTGATTTGTCATCGCTGAGGCCCAGGCTGGCAACCCGCCCGAGCTCGACATTCTTGTAACGGATAGTCGTGCGCGCCGCCTCGTTCCGGCCGAGTTCGATGCCCTCGGCGTTGGCGAAGCTGATCGTAATGACGGGGCCGCGGTCGGAGATCGTGCGCAGGCCGAGCCAGGCGGCAATCACCAACGCGATGACCGGGACGGCCCAGATCCAGGGCAGCCCCGCCCAGGGTCGCAATCGCGGCGGCGGCAACCCACCCGGCCGCGGCGGTCCGCCGGGATCACTCACCGGAGCTCTCCCTCCGCCGCATCCCACATGAGCCGCGGGTCGAAGGCGGCGGTCGCCAGCATCGTCAATGCCACGACCGCGGCAAAGCTGACGACCCCGGCCTCCGGATCGACGGTGGTCAAGAACCCGAATTGCAGCGAGGCGGCTAGGATCGACACCATAAACACGTCGATGTTGGACCAGCGCCCGACAAAATCGATGAATCGATAGAGCCTCGTCCGCTCGCGCAGCCACCGACCCGAACGCCGGCGGATCATATGCAGGAACCAGGCGAGCGAGATGAGCTTCGCCATGGGCACGACGACCGACGCGAAGAAGACCAGCAGGGCCAGCGGCCACAGGCCGAGATGCAGCAGCTCTTCGACGCCCGCCAGGATCGTGTAGGTGCTGACCTGGCCAAACCGTTCGACCGTCATGACCGGCAGCAAATTGGCGGGTAGATAGAGGATTGCCGCGGCGCTCGTCAGGGCGAGGGTCACGCTCAAGCTGCCGCGTTGGCGCGGTGCGAGATGGGTCGCGCAGCGCGGGCAGCGTCGCTCCGCGCGGGGCGCCTCGGTAGCCGGCGCCGCGAGGACGAGTTGGCAGATCTCGCAGGCGACCCAGGGCTCGCCGGGCCTCGGCGCAACGGGCCGCGGATCGGCGATCAAATCCCACACCCGCCTGCGGCCAAGCGTCAGCACGAGGAGGGCCTGCACGAGGACCAGGGCGCCGAGCGCGTAGCCGCCGGTCGCGACATTCGTCTCGACGGCTTCCGCAAGGCGCGTATACGCGACATAGGTGCCGAGCAGATAAACATCGAGCATGCTCCAGGGATAGAGCAACAGCGCCGTCTTCCACAGCGGCGCGAAGCGCGCGTGCAATGCCGGATCGCCCCACCGCAGCCCCGCGAGAACGATCACCACGAGGCACATCCACACAAGCGGGACGACAAAGGACAGCCCGGCCACCAGCATGCCGAGCCCGGCAAACGGTCCCCCATATTCGGACAGCCGCAGCGGGCCGCTGATCAGCAGATCCTGCCCGGCGCGCCCCTCCAGACTGACCAGGAAGATCGGATAGGCATTGGCCAACAGGAACAGGATCAGCGCGGTCGTAGCCAGCGCCAAGGCGACCTCGATTGGGAGCGGCGGATAACGCGACAGATTGCTGCCGCAGCGAACGCAAGCGAGGCCCTTTCCGGCCAGCACCGAGCCCGGGGCGCGGTGCAACTGACCGCAGTCGCGGCAAGCCAGTAACGTGTCGCTCATCCCTGCGGGTCCCCACCCCTCCCGGGGATGCACCAGGCGCTATCCTCGAGCCGCAATATCAGAGGCAAATCGGCGGCGCAAACACAAGCCACCCCTGTTAGCGTCGAGCGTTAGCTTGGGCGCGATTGCGTTCGGCCCTCTGGCACCCTATATCTTGGCTGTCGGGCAACCGACTATGGCGATAAACGGCTTGTGGAATAAGCGTTGCGGACCCGGGGGCGGTACCCGGCGCCTCCACCAATTCGCCGGCTCCGGAATACGATTTGGAGCCGGCCTCTGCGGGGGCGAAATAGGCTCGACGCGCGTGGTAAAGACAAGAACCGTCGCCCGGTATGATACCGCCGTTATCGGGTCAAAACTTAGCTGCGAACGATAACTTCGCACATGAGGCACTTGCGGCCTAACCCTTCACAGGGTGAAGCTAACAGGTAACTCGCGGTCCGAGGGGCACCGGGCAACAGAAGCCCCTCACTTT
>VAZF01000302.1 GCA_005888425.1 Alphaproteobacteria bacterium | reverse complement strand
CGCCAAGCTCGATGACAAGCCGCGGGCCGCGCTGATCCATGAGCCGCCCGACAAATGGGGTTACGACCGCCGAGACGAGAAACCCGAACGAAAACGCGCCCGCCGTCAGACCGCGGTCCCAGCCAAACTCGTCGAGCATCGCCGGGAACAAGAGCGAGAAGGCGGTGCGCGCATTGACCCCGACCGCCATCGTGACAAACCCTATCGCGACCAGCACCCAGCCATAAAAGAACGGTGCGGTGCCAATGCGCTCGTGTTTCGCCGGCGTAGAGGAAGCCGAGCCGTCGTTCATGGTGCGGCGAATGTCAGGCTGCGATCGGCCGGCTACAGATCCAGCACGAGCTCGGCGCTTTTGGCGCGCGAGCAGCAGATCAGGAGATGCGTCTTGCGCGCCGCCTCGTTGAGGATCGGGTCGCGATGATCGACCTCGCCCTCGACATAGCGCGTCAGGCACGCGCCGCAGTACCCGAGTTCGCAGGAGCTGCGTGTCTCGACCCCGTGCCGTCGCAACATATCCAAAATCGTCTCGCCGGGCGGCACTTCATAGTTGCCGCCGCTCTTTGCCAGCCGCACGACAAACGGCCGGTCGTCTTCGAGCCGCGCCGGCGGCGCCGCGGCGGGGCCCTTGAAATATTCGCAATGCACGGTGTCCGCCGGCCAATGCGCGGAGGCCGCTTTCGCCGCCGCCATCAGGCCGGCCGGCCCGCAATAATAGAGATGCGTCCCGGGCCGCGGCTCGCGCAGCAACGCCGCGACGTCGAGCCCCTTTGCCGGGTCGCCGCCATCGTAATGAAAGACGACGCGCCCCATCGCCGCGAGCAGGTCGAGCTCGTCGCGAAACGCGGTCTTCTCCGGCGAACGCGTGCAGTAATGCAGCGTGAACTCGACGCGGCGGCGCTTCAATTCGGCGATCATCGCCATCACCGGCGTGATGCCAATGCCGCCGGCCAACAGCAGATGCCGTGCCGCACCCTCGGCGAGCGGGAAATTGTTGCGCGGCAGTGTCGTCTCGACGGTGTCGCCGACCCGGATCTCGTCATGCAATCGGCGCGAGCCCTCGCCCTCGCGCAATACCGCAATGCAATAGCGCCGGCGTTCGGCCGGGTCATTCCATAAGGAATAATCGCGCCACACCCCCTCTCGTCCGGCATCGCCGAGCCGCACCCCGACATGCGCCCCCGCGGCAAAGCGCGGCAGATCGTGCCCGTTCGGATCGACAAGCTCGTAGCCGTTGATGTCTTCGGCCAAATAGGTGATCGAGCGGATGCGCAACTGCATGGCCCGTTATCCGCCGAACCCGGCGCCGATGCAAAGCCGTTTCGGCGGCGATTCGCCTAGGCCGCGGCCCGCTCGCGCCGCGCCCTCACGAGGCCGTAGATGCTGATCAGGGCCCAGAATACCTCGATGACCACCGACGGGTAGTTCCACTCGAAGATCAGCGAGATGAGGATCAGCACGGCGCCGATCAGGTTGAGAAACGGAAAACGCCAGTCTTCGGAAGACAGCCAGCGCTGCTGATTCGCGAAATACGTCCCGACAAAGATCGCCGCGCCGGCAAACCCGATGATGTCGTACGGCTCGATATCGCTCCCCATCGGCGGCTCCCAGCTGCTGCGGCAAATCCCGTGGAAAATCCCTTCGGCCGTGCGTTGGCCGCGCGGCATAATCGAGAGGATACTCGTCGGGGCAAAGGGGGAGCAGCGGCGATGGCGGGGGGATTGCGTTCCGTATTGTCCATTATGGCCGGCTTGGGGATGGCGGCGGCGCTCGCCGCGCCGGCACGCGCGCAGGCCGTCAATATGGGCACCTTGACCTGTAGCGTCGCGAGCGGCTGGGGCCTGATCCTCGGTTCGGCGCGCGCGCTCGGCTGCAATTTCACCGCCTATGGCGGCCGCGCTGAGCGCTATCTCGGCACGATCTGGAAACTCGGCCTCGATATCGGCTACACGCAGAACGGCGTTATGGTGTGGACCGTGTTCGCGCCGGCGTTCAACCTTACACCGGGCGCGCTTGCCGGCACCTATGCCGGCGGCACCGCGAGCGTCACCGTGGGCCTCGGCGTCGGCGCCAACGGGCTCGTCGGCGGCTCGTTCAACTCGATCGTGCTGCAACCGATCAGCATCGAGACCAACCAGGGCCTCAATGTCGCGGCCGGCATTGCTTCGCTGACCCTGGAACCCGCGCCGGAACTCGCGGGTCCCGCCCGATAGTTCCGGCAGGTTCGGCCGTTTCCGACTCAGTTCCCGGTGAGGTCCTGCGCTTCCGGGAAGAACCAGTCCTTCCAGGATTGCGGCGCCCGCTTTAGCCGGCCGGTGCGGCGCAAAAACTCGGCAATCCGCATGACCCCGGCCGGCGCCGCCGTATAGGCGAGATCCGGGTCGCCGATCATGTCGCTCAGATCCTCGAGCGCGATGTCGTGGTCCTTTTCCATGCCGACATAGATTTCCGCCGCATGGCCCGGATTGTCCTTGAGGAGTTTGTTCGCATCACTCAGCGCGGCGAGAACCGCGGCGCAGAGCCCGGGATTGGCATCGTGAAAGCGCGCCGTCGCCGCGAGGAGGCTCGCGCTATGCGGCCCGGCGATGTCGAAGGAATCCATGACCCGGTGGATCTTCGGGTCGGCCAGCTCGTCGTCGGAATAGGGGCTTCGCGAGAAATGCGAGGCGATGTCGCCCTTGCCGGACTCGACAGCCTGCGCCGCCGCCTCGTCCGAGCGCGCCACGATCAGCGGATCGAGCTTGCCGTAATTCTCCGGCCCCCATTCCTGCGCCGCCGCCATTTGCAATAGCACGGCCGGCCCGCTGTTCTTGCTCGGCACGGCGATGCGGTCCTTGTCCTTGAAGTCGCGGATCGTTTTGATCGCGGCATTGCGCGTCACGAGCACATAGGGCCGCTGCGCCAGCGCCGCGATGCCGCGCACCTGCTGCGGCGTGCCGCTATTGGCCTCGCCGGCGAGCAGAAACGGCACGATCTCGGTGGCCGCGACATCGGCTTGGCCTGCAGTCAGCGAGTCGAGCGGCCCGGTTTTGCCCGGCGCGCTCCAGCGGATCGCCGGCGCTTTGAGCCCGCGTGCCTCGGCCTGCTTCTCGATCAGCTTTTCGTGCTCGACAATCAGCAGCGGCAATGCCGCAAGATCGATCGGACGCAGGATGCGCAGCGTGTCCGTCTCGGCGTGGCCGGGCTGCGCAAACGCGATGGCCGCCGCCATCGCGATCCAAATGACCCTGCGCCACGCAATCGGCATGAGCACCCCCCGATGCACGCTCCCGTTACGCCGAGTGTAGCGGATTGCCTCGCCGGCACACCGGCAGCGCGGTATTGTCGCACCTCTCAGCCTCTGATCCGAGAACGCGATGACGGGAATTGTCGAGGGGAAAATCGCACTGGTGACCGGCGGAGGCGGCGGCATCGGCCGTGCCGCCGCGCTCGCCTTTGCGCGCGAAGGCGCGCGTGTCGCGGTCGCCGATTTTGCTGCCGCCGCGGCGCGCGACACGGTGGCGCAGATCAACGCCGCCGGCGGTCAGGCGATCACGCTGACCGGCGATGTGACGCGCGCCGAGGATGTGTGCGCGATGATCGGCGACACGCTGTCGGCCTATGGCCGGGTCGACTGCGCCTTCAACAATGCCGGCATCGCGCCTTACCAGGTCAATGCCTCGGGCCAGAAGACCGCCGAGTGGTCGGAGGAATCCTTCGACCGGATGATCGCGGTCAATCTCAAGGGTGTCTGGCTCTGCATGAAGGAGGAGATCCCGCACATGCAGAATCAGGGCGGCGGCGCCATCGTCAACACCGCCTCGATTGCCGGCCTGATCGGCCTTGTGACCTCCTCGGCCTATGTCGCGGCGAAGCACGGCGTCATCGGTCTGACCAAGACCGCCGCCCTCGAATACGCCGACGCGAATATCCGCGTGAACGCGGTCTGCCCCGGCTTTATCAAGACGCAGATGACCGCCGACACGATGCGCCGCCGGGGCGACGCGATCATCGCGCAGATCCCGTTCCGCCGCATGGGCGAGCCCGGCGAGATCGCCGAGATGGTCGTGTGGCTCTGCTCTGAGCGGGCCAGCTACGTGTCGGGCGCCTCCTACAATGTCGATGGTGGCTGGATGGCCGTCTAGCAACCATGTCGTCCCGGCGACGGCCGGGACCCACTGGTCAGCAGCAAGAACGGCGGAACCGTGGATTCCGGCTTTCGGGGGGATGACAAATAGGGGGCATTTCGGGTTGCACGCCCCGTGGTGCTGAGCCAGTTTGCGTCACTTTTTATTGGAAGGATAAGAACATGGCCAAACGGTCGGAAGGACGGGTCGCGCTGATCACTGGCGGGGCTCGCGGCATCGGCGCGGCGACGGCGGAGCGGCTCGCCGAGGATGGCGCGGCGATCGCGATCGCCGATCTCGACGGCGCCGGCGCTGAGGCGACGGCGAAAGAGATCGCCGCGGCCTACGATGTCCCGGCGATCGGACTCAAGACCGATGTCTCGCAGGCCGCCGAGGTCGACCGCACGGTGGCGCAGATCGCCGAGCGGCTCGGCTCGCTTGACATCCTCGTCAACAATGCCGGCATCACCCGCGACAACCTGATCCATAAGATGACCGACGAGGATTGGGATCTCGTCACGGCGGTGCATCTGAAGGGCGCCTTCCTGTGCTCACGCGCCGCTCAGCGCGAGATGGTCAAGCGCAATTG
>VAZF01000301.1 GCA_005888425.1 Alphaproteobacteria bacterium | reverse complement strand
TAAAGAAGACCAGGTTATTAAAGACCCCCATCATCGGGTTCTGGGCCGAGTTAAGCGCCTCCTCGTGGATCGACATGCTCGCCGGGCTGTCATACTGAAAGACTCGGAGCACGCCGCCTCGCTTTTGGGCGTTTGCTGCAGTGGCGGCTACCAAGACGGCTAGCACGGCAGCTGCGGAAGGCAGCAGAAATCGCTTCATCAACCCTGCCTCATTCTCTCTCGGCAAATGTCGGGGCAGCATCAGCGGTGGACCTGGATAGGGGTTCGACAGGGCGCCACGCGCTGACAAGAACCCTATGCGCGCCTTACTGATCTATCCAGACCTCCGTGAGGTCCTGGCCAAGAAAGTGGCTGGGCGTGATATTCCAGCCCTTGAGCTTGGAGGAGGTCGCGACGATGCGGTCCCACCACAGCAGCGGCACCGTGTAGGCCTCCGTCAGTGCATGTCGCTCAAAGTCATGCACCATCTTGGCGCGTTGCCTGGGATCAGTGGTCATGGCCTGGGCCACATAGAGCGCGTCGAGAAAACGGTCGGTGGACCCGGCGAAATTGACCGGCGAAAGATCGTTCGAGACATATTTGGTCAGTTGAAAGGTAGGGTCATCATAGAAATCGCCAGAGAAGTCGAGGGCAATGTCGAAGTCGCGAGCGTCGACGACCTTCTGCCAGTCCCAGATGTTGCGGCGGTCCTGCGTCACATTGATCCCGATTTCCTTCCAGCTCTGCGCCAACAGATCGGCGCCGGCGTAATGCGGGATCGGAATGTCGCGCACAAGGAGCGTGACCGCGATCTCCTTGACGCCGGCCTCAGCGAGGAGGTGCTTCGCCTCGACGCGCGCTGCGGCGACGTCGCGCGAGAAGCCAGGCAGGCTCACGAGTTCGGCTTCCGACAGGGCCAGGTTCGCGCCGGGCCGCATCAGTCCGCCGACATATTTGAGAAAGGTTGAGCCCTGGAGCCGCTCGGCCGCGCCCCACCGGTCGAGCGCCAACGACAACGCGCGCCGCACGCGCGCATCGTCGAACGGCTTCTTGTTCGTGTTGAACACGACGAGCAGGTTGGACAGCCACGGGCTCTCGCTTGTCGCGATGCGGTCGCCCAATTTCTCGACGAGCTCGTCCCGCTGGGTCGGCGTGACACCGCGGAATTCAGCCATGATGCGGCCGCCCTCGTAGGCCTTCATGATCGCTGGCCCCGGCATGAAATCGACCTGGTACCCGTCGAGATAAGGCTTGCCGGGCTGGAAATACTTCTCCCAGCGCCGGCCGGTCCAGCTCTCACCCTTTTTGTGCTCGAGGAACACAAAGGGGCCGCTGCCGAGGATATGGGTCTTCGGGAATTGTGGGTCCTCGGCGAGCTTGCCCGCGCTATAGATGCAGTTCCAGGGCGAGGCAAAATTCGCTAGCATCGCGGCGTCCGGCCATTGCAGGTGAAAAATAACCGTCAGCGGATCGGGTGTTTCGATCCCGCCGATCGCGCCGAAATCGACCTGACGCGAGGAGGTGACGCCCTTGGGCGGATGCACAATGCGCTGGTAGCTCGCCTTGATATCGGCCGAGGTCAGACGCGAGCCGTCGTGGAACAACACGTTAGGTCGCAGCTTGAACGTATAAGTCTGCCGGTCTGGCGAGGCTTCCCAGGATTGCGCCAGGTCGCCGACGACCTGCGGATAATTGCCGGTATCAAATTTGAGAAGCGTCGAATAATGCGGCGCAACCGGGTGCAGAAACGCAAACGAGGTGTTGCCGTGACAGTCGTAATTTCCAGGCTCCACCGTCGAGGCAAATTCCAGCACACCGCCACGCTTCGGCGCGACCTCCGCGCCCGCCGGTTGTGGGACGAATATAGCCGCAGCAAAAGCAATAGCGCCGACGAGAAATAATTTCCGCCCTAAGGTCATCGGCGAGGCTAAGCCGAATGTCACCCTCCAGGGATTCCGGCCGTGAGCCGGCACCCTGTCCAAACCGCCAGTCACCGGGCCTGCTCCTGCTGCCACGATTGGAACTGCTGAAACAAGGCGTCCTTGTCTTGCGGCGTCATAGCTGCGCCCCCAATTGCCTGCCGACGCTCATCAACAAAGCGGGAGAACATCGTTCGTAGCATCTCCGGGCTCGGCGTTTTGGCGATTTGCATGTTACGCTGTAGCCATTGGTCCGCAGGAGCATACCGGCGCCAACCCGGCAACTCGGCTGCGAGGTTTACCTCGTTCCATTTTGGGTGATGACCGAGCGCCAGCAGCGACTGAAACCCGGTAAAAAAAATGTCGACAAAATTTGCCACATTACGGGACCGCTCCGCCATCTGACGAAGTTCGGCGACCGCGAGTACATTACCAACTGCAATCGTTTCAACAGGCTTATCCTGTGCAATTATCTGGGGATAATCTGCCCCAGACAGGCGTGTCGGAGTATAAGCGACCGCTATTTCCGCGTTCACGGGAATGGCCAGAAAGTGAATACCCTCGTCCCTCTTCAGAGATGCGAAAACGGGCGAAGGCTTCCCACCGACAAACGCGAGGCCGGCGATTTCGCCCCGACGCAGCTTATCCAGCGCGACTTCTTGGATGTCGTTCGTCACGGCCACTGGAATTTTTAACATCTCGAAGAGCCGAGCTGCGGTAATCGAGGTTCCGCTCCCCCGGAGATCGACGTTTACCTTGCGGTCTTTGAGCTGAGAAATATCCTGGATCTCCGGACGAGCGAGCAGGTGAAACTCTTCGTTATGCAGTTTGGTGATGTAGGTCAGAGACGATTCAATACCGGGATACAGTCGTTCCGCTTTAGCGTACTCGAGCACATCGATTGGCAATATTGCCATGTCGATGCCGCGCAGGTACTTGAGATCAACCAGAATCTGCAGCGCCCCTTTGCCAACCACGGGCAGGACCCGCCGGGTCGCTCCGTCGTCGACTAGATTCGCGAGATCTTCGACCAGCCGGACCGACATGCCGGCGCTGCCTGAGGTCTCGATTTCGACAACCCCGCGATTCACAGCCTGTGATTGCTGAGCGAGCAATGGTCGCCAAGGCGGCGCGTATACAATAAACGCCATAACAGCCAGAACCTTACATGGCGATGACCGGGCCATTACGATCACTCCCCCTTCCTAGTTTTTGTAGCACGTCCTAATACGGCAGCTTCTCCGCTGCTTTCCTATCTATGAATTCTCGAAGGTTCGCCGCGAGCTGCTCGCGACGATGCGCGGCCAGCTGAATACCGTTGATTTTCCCGGTCATCACGATATCAGAGAATAGAAGATCAATCTGTCCGAAACCCTTCAGGATCTGAAGCGGCTCCGGACAGGACCCGATAACCCAGATCCCCGACAGTTTTTTTGGCTGTTGCGAGCGGCCTCATCGTCATCGACACCATTCCGCTGCTGCTTGGTTGCGCGATGGCTGGCGCGGGTCGGTTCTCAAATTCCGCCAATGGCATTTTGGCAGGTACAGTCTGACCGTAGTACCCCTCCCGACCTCGCTGCGGCGGATCGTTACATGGCCGCCGACTCGTTGGCGAAGCCATAAACCTGCGAAAGGCCAAGTCCAGACCCTTTTCCGACCTCCTTTGCCGTGAAGAACCGACCTCCTTTGTCGTGAAGAACGGCTCAAAAAATTCGAGGCGACAGGCCAGACTCTAGCTTTCCTGAAGGAATTTCAGGGGACCACGGCGCAGAGTAGATCGAGGAAAATATACTCTTAGAGGCGATGCCGGATTTCATCCCTTCCCCGCCGGGCGATTGGGCGTTGTACCGGCGGCCTAAGCGCGGCGAATGACCGACTTCGCGGCGTGGTCGGACCTTCCGGCGAGGCAATCTAACCGGCTGAGTTCGACCCGAAGTAGGCCCTCGGCATCAGGCACGAGGCCGAGCCAGGCGCCAAAGTCGCGCCCGCGTTCAGAGCTTCGCCGGTGTTGATCGCAGCTGCAATGCCGGTCGAGATCAGCGGCCCGATACCAGGCACACTCATCAGCCGCCGGCACATCGCCTCGCCAAGGCTGAGTTCTTCGATCTCGCTTGTCCAAATGGCACCAGTCCTCGTAAAGGCCGAGGATCAGCTTGGCCGTTCGTGGCGATATCTCGTCCTTTCGGTTCTCCAATATCGCGAAGAGCGAGTTGCGAAGGGTACGCGCATCAGCCCTGACGGCGATGCCCTGCTCGATAAGAAAGGCTCGGATCTGGTTGATCGTCGCTGTTCCGGGAGACTAATCGGGACCGGACGCGATGACAGGCCTGCAGGTCGAGCTGGTCCTGGCTCTTCTCTCGGACCGTGCGCAGGTTCGGTCGCAACGCCGCCTCGGCGATTGCCTCGGCATCGTTGTAGTCGTTCTTCTGTCCCTCTAAACGGTTTGACGTAGATCGCCGGGATGATCCGCGGCTCGTGTCCTAACGCCCGGAGCACTCTGCTGACAAAATGCGCGCTCAAGCAGGCTCCCATACCAACGATGCACGGTGGCAGCCGCTGGAACGCGTCTTCGAGACCCAATCGCCTGATCTTTCTCCGGAAGGCAATCTTCCCGTCGACCCCCAACCCGACGATATGAACAACCTCCTTGCCGATATCGACGCCGACGACCGCCAGTGACGCCGTATTAGAGTCCGTATTCGGCTTCATGCTGCTTCTCCTGTCGCTAGCGCGTTAAAGGCTAGCTCAGTGGTGGAAACAGCCGCTTCAGTCCTTCCCATTAGCAGTCATTGATCGAACCAGGGGAAGTTGG
>VAZF01000037.1 GCA_005888425.1 Alphaproteobacteria bacterium | reverse complement strand
TCGGGGCGTCCTTGGCCCAGGTCGCAAAAACGATGCCGGCATAGGTCTCGACGCGCGCCGCGATGAGGCCGAGCGATGATTTGTCGAGCGCATCGTAATAGGCCTCGGACTCGCCCGGGACGTGCTCGAGAGCGCCGTCGTTGCGGTAGGTCCAGCCGTGATAGGTGCACATAAAGCGCTTGGCGTTGCCGTCGTCAATGCGACACACGCGGTTGCCGCGGTGGCGGCACATGTTCAACAGCGCGTGCAGCCGGCCCTCCCCGTCGCGGGTCAGAATGACCGGGTCCTCGCCCATATAGGTGTGGAAGAAATCGTCGGGCGCGGGCACCAGGCTCTCATGCCCGATCATCAGCCAGGCGCGCCCGAAGATCTTCTCCATCTCGTCGTCGTAGACCGCCTGCTCGCTGAAGATGCGGCGGTCGAGCTTGCCGTTGACGGGATCGATGACGGCGTATTTCCGAGCGGCGCCCATACCCGGCTCCTCCCTCTCGCGCTCATCATAGCAGGCTCGGGGGCGGATCATCACGGGGGAGCAAACCGGCGCGAGGGGCTCCCATCGCGCCGGGCGTAAGGCTTCCGTTTACGATGGGCTGCTATGGCTCTCGGTCGATTGCTGCCGGCGCGGGTCGTCGGGGAACAGGAGAGGCATGGCGAATTCCGACGATCTTCATGAAGAGCGGCTGGTCATCACCGCCTATGACGAGCGGTTCAAGGAGCTGTTCAAGGTGTTCGCCGAAGGCCTCGCTCAGGGCGAGCCGGAACGGTCGAGCCAGGACCGCTTCCGGCGCGCGATGCGCTCTGCCAAGCGGGCGAGAAACCTGGCATTGCAGGCGGTCCAAATAGAAAAATCCGAAGAGGGGACCGCCGGTCTGACCGAGGAGGCGGCAGGCTAGACCGAGCGCCGGGCGAGCGGCTCGGCGCGACAGCACGACGGCGATGTAACTCCGCGGCAGCGGGACGCAACCGCGGGTCTGGCGTTTGCGCAGGATACGTTGCGCGCTAGTGTGCCGAATCCGAAATTCGCTATCTCGGGCTTGGCTTTGGGCGAATTTCGGATTCGAAAGCACACTAGGAACTCATTGAATCTAGTGTGGTTTGGATTTGAAGTTCCCAAACGCGGCTGCCATCGAAATGATGGGAACTTCAAATCCACCACACTAGAGTGCCGTCATGAATGCCCCCGCTGCTCCGCTGCCCCCGTCCGCCAACCCGAAATTGCGCCGCATGGCGAACGCGCTTAGAGCGCTCGCGATGGACGCGGTCGAGCAGGCGAAATCCGGCCATCCCGGCATGCCGATGGGCATGGCCGATATCGCGGCCGTCTTGTTCGCGCAATTCCTGCGCTTCGACCCGCAGATGCCGGATTGGCCCGACCGCGACCGTTTCATCCTGTCGAACGGGCACGGCTCGATGCTGCTTTATGGGCTGCTGCATCTGACCGGCTACCCGGACATGACGATGGATGAGATCCGCCGCTTCCGGCAGATCGGCAGCCGCACCGCCGGGCACCCCGAACGCGGGCTGGCGAGCGGCATCGAGGTGACGACCGGGCCGCTTGGGCAGGGGCTCGGCAACTCCGTCGGCATGGCGCTCGCCGAGCGGCACTTGGCGGCCGAGTTCGGTGACGATCTCGTCGAGCATCGCACCTATGTGTTCTGCGGCGATGGCTGCCTGATGGAAGGGATCAGCCACGAGGCTTTGTCGCTCGCCGGGCATCTGCGGCTCAACAAGCTGATCGTCTTCTGGGACGACAATTCGATCTCGATCGACGGGCCGACCGATCTCGCCGTCTCGGACGATCAGATCATGCGGTTCCGCGCGCATGGCTGGACCGCCGAGCGGATCGACGGCATGGATCACAACGCGATCGCCGCCGCGATCCGGCGCGCCCATTCGAGCGATCGGCCCAGCCTTATCGCCTGCCGCACGGTCATCGCCTACGGCGCGCCGACCAAGGCCGGCACCGCCGCCGCGCATGGCAACCCGCTCGGCGCCGAGGAGGTCAAGGGAGCGCGCGAGCGGCTGGGCTGGGAATACCCGCCCTTTGTGATCCCAGACGACATTCGCGCGGAATGGCGGGAGGCGGGGGCACGCGGCGCCGCCGTTCGCCAGCAATGGGAACAGCGGCTCGCCGCCGCGCCGGCCGAAAAGCGAAGCGAATTTCTGCGCCGCTATAAGAGTGAGCTTCCGGCGGATTTCGATTCGGCGATTGCGAAGGTTTGCGACGAGTTCCGCGCCAAGAACGCGAAGATCGCGACGCGCCAGGCCTCCGGCGCTGTGCTCGATGCGCTCGTCCCTGTGGTGCCCGAGCTGATCGGCGGCTCGGCCGATCTGACGCCATCGAACAACACAAAGGCGAAAGGCGAAGAGGACATCAAGCCGGGCAACTATGCCGGCCGCTATGTCCGCTATGGTGTCCGCGAGCACGAGATGGCGGCGGCGATGAACGGCATGGCCGCGCATGGCGGGCTGATCCCCTATGGCGGCACGTTCCTGACCTTTACCGATTATTGCCGCGGCTCCATCCGTCTGTCGGCATTGTCGCACCTCGGCGTCGTCTACGTCATGACGCACGACTCGATCGGGCTTGGCGAGGACGGGCCGACGCACCAGCCGATCGAGCATTTGGCCGCGTTGCGCGCGATGCCGCGGCTGCAGGTGTTCCGGCCGGCCGATCCGGTCGAGACCGCCGAATGCTGGGCCTTGGCGCTGAAGAACCGGCACGCGCCGTCGATCCTGGCCTTGACCCGGCAGTCGGTCCCGCTATTGCGCACCGAGACGGGAAACGAGAACCGCTCGGCGCGCGGCGCCTATGTGCTGGCCGAGGCCAATGGCGCGCGCCGCCTGACATTGCTCGCGACGGGTTCCGAGGTCGGGCTCGCGATGACGGCGCGCGATATGCTGGCAAATGACGGGATCGCCGCGGCCGTCGTCTCGATGCCGTGCTGGGAATTGTTCGAGCAGCAGCCCGCGGATTACCAGGCGGCGGTGCTCGGCACCGCGCCGCGGATCGGGGTCGAGGCGGCGGTGCGGTTCGGCTGGGACCGCTGGCTCGGACCGCGCGGCGCGTTTGTCGGCATGCACGATTTCGGCGCGTCGGCCCCCGGCGAGGACGTCTACAAGCATTTCGGCATCACGGCGGAAAAAGTTGCGGCGGCGGCCCGCGCGCTGCTCTAGCCGTGGCCCAACCCGACAAACGCAAGCCGATGGATGCTTTCGGCACAATGAGCGTTTGCGTTGAGCTCGCCTCCAGGACCCTACTTGCGAAGGCGGCGCGGTCGCTTCTAAGCTGAACCGGCGATTTCGGAGGGTCGGATCATGGCGGTACGGGTTGCAATCAACGGATTCGGCCGCATCGGCCGCCTGGTCCTGCGTGCGGCTTACGAACACAAGCACAGCGAGATCGAAGTCGTCGGGGTCAATGATCTCGGGTCTGTCGAAACCAACGCTCACCTCTTGCGCTACGACAGCGTGCATGGCCGCTTCCCCGGTGAGGTGACGAGCGGCGACAGTTGGATGGATATCGGCCGGGGCAAGATCCGCGTCACCGCCGAGCGCGACCCGGCGAAACTGCCGTGGCGCGAACTCGGCGTCGACGTCGCGCTCGAATGCACCGGCATTTTCACAAAGCGCGACGCGGCGGCAAAGCACCTCGAAGCGGGCGCCAAAAAGGTCATCATCTCAGCGCCCGCGGACGGCGCCGATCTGACCGTCGTGATGGGCGTCAACCATGAGGAGCTGAAATCGCAGCATCAGGTCATCTCAAACGGCTCGTGCACGACCAATTGCCTGGCGCCGGTCGCGTACGTGCTGCACCAGGGGATCGGCATCGAGCGCGGCTTTATGACGACGATCCACGCCTATACCGGCGATCAGAGCCTCCAGGACACGCTGCACAGCGACCTGCACCGCGCGCGTGCCGCGGCCTTGTCGATGATCCCGACCTCGACCGGCGCGGCGCGCGCGATCGGCCTCGTCCTGCCGGCGCTCAAGGGCAAGCTCGACGGCACCGCGATCCGGGTGCCGACCCCGAACGTGTCGCTGATCGATTTGACCTTCGACGCGGCGCGGGAGACGACACCCAGCGAGATCAATTCGCTAATGGAGGACGCCGCCAAGTCGAACCGCTTGAAGGGCATCCTCGGGATCAACAAGGCGCCGACCGTGTCGGTCGACTTCAACCATGACTCGCACAGCTCGACGTTCGATGTCACGCAGACGCAGGTACTCGACAAGACATTTGTCCGCATCCTGTCCTGGTACGACAACGAATGGGGCTTCTCGAACCGGATGGTCGAGGTTGCCGGCTATTTCGGCGCGATGGCTTGACTGGACCGCGGGCCCCAAGTGTCGATCCACTTGGCCCGTATCCGCGAGGCGGGCGTGACGCCCGCGGTCCTGAAACCGCGCCGGTCATCACCATCCATTCGCTGGGGCACGCCGTCGCGGCTCTGAACGCGGCGGCCGAAGCGGGGCGGCCGATCATCCTCGCGAGCGCCCCGGACGCCGGTATTTACGCAGGT
>VAZF01000036.1 GCA_005888425.1 Alphaproteobacteria bacterium | reverse complement strand
ATCGCGGCGGCAAGATATTGCGGCCGCACAAAGTTCTCGACGACGACAAAATCGAACGGATCGCGGCTGAGCGGCGCGGCGCGCAGCCGCTCGAGATCGAGGAGGCTCAGGCCGGTATTGGTCGGCCCGGTATCGGCTGCAATCGTATCCACGCCGGCATCATCGCCGATTAGCCGCCCCGCACGTCAAGCCTGCGCTGCATAGCCGAGGTGGCGCCGAGCTTGTGTCTTATGGGGGTGCGCTCGACAATACCGGCCTGACCAGACAAGCCGGCCTCATCAGACAGGGTAGACCCGTGCGATATCGCTTGATCGCCGTAAGCGGCTTTATTGCTTTGTGCGGCTGCGCGCCGCAGCAGAGCGGGGTGTATCGGGAGGGACAGGCCTACCCGACCGAGCAGGGCGTGGTTTGCGCCGTGAAGGCCGGCAATCGGCAGAACTACTGGAACCTCCGCGCCGCCCAACTGGATGGGGCGATGGTCATGTTCCAAGGCGAGTGTCCCGCCGAGCCCAATTCCGAAGGTTTCATGGGCTAAACGTCGGCGGGCCGCATCGGCGATTTCGCGCTCGCCGCCGCGGGGGCGGCGGGTGTAGAGAGGGCCGCCTTCCGCCATCCGGATTTGGGTGCCATGGAACAGCGCTGGGGCTTGCCCCTGATCGCCTGGCCGTCGCGGCTGCGCCCGAATCTGTGGGATCTTGTGGCATTGCCGCTGGTGCTGGGCGCGCTTGCGCTTGTCGCCTGGGGCGGCATGAAGATGGGGGCGCGCTACGAGGTCGGCGAGAGCTTGCCGATGAGCCTCGATCCGTGGCGGCTGCCGGAATACGCGCTGCGCACCGTATTGCGCATGGCAGCCTCGCTCGTCGTCTCGCTCGCATTCAGCTTTCCCTATGCGGCGCTCGCGGCGAAGAGCCGGCAGGCCGAAAAGATCCTGATCCCGGTTCTCGACATTCTGCAATCGGTGCCCGTACTCGGCTTTTTGTCGATCACGGTGACCGGGTTTATCGCGCTGTTTCCCGGGCGGCTCCTTGGCGTCGAATGCGCCGCGATCTTTGCGATCTTTACCTCGCAAGCCTGGAACATGACGTTCAGCCTCTACCAGTCGTTCCGCACGGTGCCGGTCGAGCTGGTCGAGGCGGCGCGAATGTATCACCTGTCTCCCTGGCAGCGGTTCTGGCGGCTCGAAGTACCGCACGGCGTACCGCCGCTGATCTGGAACATGATGATGTCGGTGTCGGCCGGCTGGTTCTTTGTCGTCGCGTCCGAAGCCATTACGGTGTCGGGCCAGACGATCCTCTTGCCCGGCGTCGGCTCCTATATTGCGACGGCGATCGCCGAGCGCGATCTCGCGGCGATCGGCTATGCCCTGCTGATCATGCTGATCGTGATCCTCTTGTACGATCAGCTGCTGTTCCGGCCGCTCTTGGCGTGGTCGCGCAAGTTCCGCGGCGATGCCGATTCCGAGGAATACGATGTCCGGCCGTGGTTCCTCCTCGTCATGCAGCGGGCGCGCCTGTTCGACCTGCTGCAATCCGGCGTGCTGGCGCTCAACCGCGCTCTCGATCGGGCGATCACCGCGATGTCGTGGCGCCGGTCCCCGGCTTACGACACGGGACCGGCATCGCCTGCGATGATCCGCTTTTTCGATCTAGCCTTGCTGGGGGTCGCAAGCGCGGCGGTGGTGTGGCTCTTCGCGTTTGTCCGCGAGCAGGTGTCCGGCGATGAGATCGGCTGGGTGTTTCTGCTCGGCGCGTTGACGGCGCTGCGCATCATCGTGCTGATCGTCATCGCCTCGCTGATCTGGGTCCCGGTCGGCGTCTGGATCGGCCTGAGACCGCAGCTCGCCGAGCGGGTGCAGCCGGTCGTGCAGTTTCTCGCGGCGTTTCCCGCGAATCTGGTGTTCCCGGCGGTCGTCGTGCTGATCCTTAAATTCGAGCTCAACCCGGAGATCTGGCTGTCGCCGCTGATGATCCTCGGGACCCAGTGGTACATCCTGTTCAATGTCATCGCCGGCACGACGGCATTGCCGACCGAGCTGAAGCTGGTCGCGAGCAACCTTGGCCTGCGGCGCTGGTTGTGGTGGCGCCGGGTCATCTGGCCCGCGATTTTCCCGGCCTATGTGACGGGTGCGGTCACCGCCGCCGGGGGATCGTGGAACGCCAGCATCGTCGCCGAGGTCGTGCAGTGGGGCAACACGACCTTGCAGGCCACCGGCATCGGCGCCTACATCACCGAATACACGGCGGCCGGCGACCCCGCGCGGATCGCGCTCGGCATTGGCGTGTTGTGCCTCTATGTTCTGGTGTTCAACCGGCTCCTCTGGCACCGGCTCTACGAGCTGGCCGCCGAGCGCCTGAGACTCGACTGAGCTGATGAGCCTTGTTGCCGAGCGCGTCACGACGAGTTCGACGGCGGCAGCCCCGCCGTTGCGCGCGATCGCCGTCAGCAAGACCTACCGCACCCCCGACCATATCGGCCGGCTGGTTCTCGAGAATATCGACTTCACCTTGCATGAGGGTGAGATCGTCGCGGTGCTCGGCAAATCCGGCGCCGGAAAATCGACCTTTCTGCGCATCCTCGCCGGGCTGTTGCCGCCAAGCCTGGGGCATGTCGAATACCGCGGCCAACCGATCACTGGGCCGGTGCGCGGCATCGCGATGGTGTTCCAAAGCTTTGCGCTGTTTCCCTGGCTGACCGTGCTCGGCAATGTCGAATTGGGCCTCGAGGCGCAGGGCGTCTCGGCGGCCGAACGCCGCCGCCGCGCCGTCGAAGCGATCGACATCATCGGTCTCGACGGGTTCGAGAGCGCCTATCCCAAGGAGCTCTCGGGCGGCATGCAGCAACGCGTCAGCTTTGCCCGCGCTCTTGTCGTCAACCCCGACATCCTGCTGCTCGACGAACCTTTCTCGCAGCTCGACGTGCTGACGGCCGAGACATTGCGCAACGATCTTCTCGATCTGTGGGTCGAGCGGCGGATCCCGACCAAGGGCATCCTGATCGTGTCCCATAACATTGAGGAGGCGGTCGACATGGCCGACCGCATCCTCATCTTCAGCAGCGACCCCGGTGGTATCAGTGCCGAGCTGACGGTGCGCCTGCCGCATCCGCGCTCCCCAGACAGCCCGGCGTTCCGGCAGATCGTCGACCAAGTCTATACCCTGCTGACGACGGTGCCGGGCCGCGACGGGCGGCGCGGCGTCAAGCCGGAGCCGATCGGTGTCGGCTATCGCCTGCCCGACGCGCCGGTGCAGCAACTCTCGGCCCTCGTCGAGAAATTGACCGAGGAGCCCTATAACGGCCGCGCCGACCTGCCGCATCTGGCCGATGAAGAGAACCTGACGACCGATGAGCTGCTGCCGCTTCTCGAATTGCTGCAGCTGTTGGGGCTGGCGAATGTCAGCGGCGGCGACATCGAATTGACCGGCGCCGGCAGACGGTACGCCGAGGCTGACATGCTCAGCCGCAAGCAGATCTTTGCCGAGGCGCTGCTCAAGAACGTGCCGCTCGCGGTCCACATTCGCCGGGTGCTCGACGAGCGGCCGGGGCATCGCGCGCCGGCGGCGCGCTTTCTGCGCGAGCTTGAGGACCATCTGTCGGAGGAGGAGGCCGAGCGCGTCCTCGACACGGTCATCAATTGGGGCCGGCACGCCGAAATTTTTGCTTACGACGACGACGACCGCGTGCTGAGCCTGGAAAATTTCTGACCCCGGCCGTCCGCGCCCTTCAAAACGTCATTCCGGGGCGCGGCAAAGCCGTGAGCCCGGAATCCATTTTCCAGAGGCCGGTGTTCTTGGATTCCGGGCCCGGCCTTCCAGGCCGTCCCGGAATGACGTCCGTTACGAGCCGCCGGCGGTAAAGTAGCTGTGGGCGACCGCGGCGCGGCCCTGCTCGGGCGGATAGAGCCAGACGACAAAAGTATTACGCTTGTAGCCGCCGCCGACGGCGGCGCCGCCCTGCACGAAGCTGTCGAGCGGCAGAACCTTCGCATAAGCTTCGCCGGACGGCGCCAAGACGAGATCGGCGTCGTTGTGCAGGTCCTGCACATAGCTGTCGACGCTGATGTGATAGCGGCCCGGCGCGACATCGCGATAAAAGGCGCCGCCGGCCACCGAAACCCCGGCTACGGCACCGTTGAGGCGGATATACGCCTCGGCCAGGACATCGTTCGGGTTCAGGTCGCGGTAGAACCAGATGCGCGCCATGCCGGGCGACGGCGCCGCCGCGAGATAAGGCGCGGCCGGCGGCGGCTGGGCACAGCCCGCCATCCCGAGCAGCAGCAATGCTGCGCCCGCGGCAAACCACCGGCGCAAGCCGGCCCGGCCGATCATCGGTTTCTCGGAGAGGGCGAGCGCCGCCGTCACCGCGGCGCCACGGCTGCAACGATCTGGCCGCGCGCAATCACTGGCTGCGCCAACTCGGGCGGATAGAGCCAAAGATAGTAGGTGTTGCGATGGTACCCGCCGCCGAACTCGCCGCCGCCCTGCACGATATCCCCGAACGGCACGATCTTGGCGTAGACCTGCGAGCCGGGCACGAGATCGACGAGCTTGGTCTGGTTGCCGTCATCGACATAGCTCTCGACCGAGATCTGGTGCCGGCCGGCCGGCAGATCGCGGTAGAAGGCGGTGCCGGGGGCAGAGGCGCCGATGACCGCACCGTCGATGCGGACATAAGGCTGCGCCATCGATTCGTTCGGGTTCAGCTCGTGATAAATCCAGATCCGCGCCACTGGCAGCTGGCCGGCAGGCAGCGCTTGCGCCGAGGCCGTCGTCACGGCGAAGAGACTGCCGGCCGCGGCGAGCATCATGGTGCGAGCGAGCTTATCGATTTTCATGTTCGTTCCCTGTTGGGGCCTCAGCGCGGCGGCAACACAATAGCGGTCTGGCCGGCGTAAAGCGGGCCGCCGCCATAAAAATAGCTCTGCGCAATGATGGGCCAGGCCTGCTCGACCGGATAGAGCCAGACATAGAAGGTGTCGCGGCGATAGCCGCCGCCACCGCCGCGCCCGCCACCGCCGCCCGTGATCCAATTGTCGTTCGACACGACCTTTGCAAATATCTGCATGCCGGGCATCAGATCGACGTCCTTGGTCTGACCGAAGTCTTCGCCGATCGTATCGACGCTCAGATGATAATGCCCGGGCGGCACGTCGTTATAAAAGGCGCCGCCCGGCTGCGATACGCCCGCGATCACGCCGTTCATGCGCACAT
>VAZF01000035.1 GCA_005888425.1 Alphaproteobacteria bacterium | reverse complement strand
CTCGCCGATTTCTTTCCCGATCTGGAAGTGATCACTCATGGCGGCGTCAATTTCGCGCCGTATCGCGCACGCTTTGCCGAATGGCTCGGCGGCAGCCGGGCCGAGACGCGCGAAGTCTATGCCGCGAGCGAAGGCTTTATCGCCGGCGCCGACCGTGGCGAGGGCGAGGGCATGCGGGTCAATCTCGACCACGGCATCTTCTACGAATTCGTGCCGGTCGGGGAGATCGGCAGTGCAAACCCGACACGACACTGGATCGGCGACATCGAGCCCGGTATCGATTATGCGCCGGCGCTGACGAGTTGCGCCGGGCTGTGGGCCTACATCGTCGGCGACATCGTGCGCTTTCTCGAGCGCGACCCGCCGCGCCTCCTCGTCACCGGCCGGCTCTCCTATACGCTGTCGGCATTCGGCGAGCATCTGACTGGCGAAGAGATCGAGGCGGCGGTGACGGCCGCCGCTGCAGCGATCTCCGCTGGCGTTCGCGATTTTGCCGCCGGCGCGCGCTATCCCGCACGAGCCGGCGAAATCGGCGGCCATCTGTTCGTCGTCGAATTCGAGCGCGGCGTTTCCGATGCGGAACTCGCCCGCTTTGCCGAAACGCTCGATCGCGATCTGATGCGGCGCAATCTCGATTACGAGGCGCATCGCGCCGGCGGGTACGGGCTGCACGCGCCGCAGGTTATCGCGCTGCACCGGGGCGGCTTCGCCGAATGGATGCGGCGCCGCGGCCGACTCGGCAGCCAGAACAAGGTGCCGCGCGTCATCGCCGATCCGGGATTATTCGCCGATCTGCACGTTTTTGCCGAAGCTAATCGGCAATCGCCCTGAGGATCACGTTTTCGGACGCCGCGCGCGCATGCGCATCAGGCGGTACCCAAAGGCGATTACCAGCAACAGCAACAGCCCGCCGAAAAGCCAATAGGGTGATAGCGGTTCATCTTTCTGCTCTTGTCCGGCGACCCGCACCGTGGCGCGCGCGATCTCGCTGCCGTTGCGCGCCTCGGCGCTCCACAACCCGTCTTGATCGGCGCCGAACTCGAACTTGCCCTCGCTGTCGGTGCGGCCGGTGAATGCCGGCCGATTGGGCTGGCCCGGCGCGAAAACCCGCACCTCGGTATCGGCCATCGGCTTGCCGTCACTCGTCGCGAACTGGACCGTCACGTTGTGCCGCGCAAACAGATCGAGCGGCGCGGCCGGCGATGGAACGAGACAGGCGACAACGATCGCCGCGAGCACGGCGCGAACAAGGCGGAACGGACGGATCTTCGCCATCACGACGCAGGATAGCGAAAACGATGCGGTCCGGTTACCGCTCGTCCTCCTCGCCCGGATCGGCGCGCGGCTCGAACGACCCCGAGCCGGTCGGCATCGGCGTCACCTCCGGCACGCGCTCCCCCGAGGCATCGCCCGGGATCGATTCAGTAACCGCTTGCGCGCGCCCGGGCTTCGCCGGAGCATGGCGTGCGATAATCTCGGCGGCCCGCGCGCGCTCGGCGGGCGTGGCACATACCGCGAGCAATGTCGCACCGCCGCACACCTCGTCCGCAAAGAGCGCAGCATCCGACCGCGCGATACCGGTTTGAACGAGCTTCTCGACCGCATCACGGCGGTCCGACAAAGCCGCGATCAGGGTTATGGCCCGCTCCGGAATGGCGGCGGACCGCAGCTCATTGCGCAAACGCAGCGCCTGCGCGCGGTCGTCGAACAGCGCGATGATCGGCTCCTCGCCGGCCATCCTCAGCGCTCGCCGCCGGCGTGTGGTTGATTGCGGAGGTCGCGCGGTTTCAGCGGCCGCTTGTCCGTGCGGTTGTACTGCGCGGAATTCGAGCTGCCGCGGCGCGCTCCCTCGCTGCTCGCGCCATAACCGCGCCATTCCCGCTGCGTTCCGGCCGCACTCGGATTGACGCCGGGATCGTGCGTCGCCGGCGAAGCCGGGTTCGTCAGCACGTCGCCGGGGGTGGTTTTCGTGCGCACATCCAGCTGCGAGCTCTGTCCGAAAGCCGTGCCGATCCCGCCGGCGACCAGGATCGCAAGCACGGCCGTTATTGCAAGGCGCATTCTCTCCTCCAGCCCGAAAGGGCTCTGTCGTTCCGAATCCGTCCTATCAACCGAACGGATGCGGTTTCAGGAGAGTTGCGTAATCGCCCTCGTAGGCCGGACCCGTGGGCCGGGGCCTAAGTGGGCTCAGGCCGCGACGTTTGTGCCGGTCGGGCAGGAGATTCCGGTGCCGCCGAGGCCGCAATAGCCGAACGGGTTCTTCGCCAGATATTGCTGGTGGTAATCCTCGGCGAAGTAAAAGGGAGGGGCGTCCTTGATCTCGGTCGTGATCTCGCCGTAGCCGGCGGCATTCAGCTCCTTCTGAAAGCGATCGCGCGAGGCTTCTGCGGCGCGGCGCTGCTCCGGCGTATAGGTGTAGATTGCCGAGCGGTATTGCGTGCCGACATCGTTGCCCTGGCGCATGCCCTGGCTCGGGTCGTGGCTCTCCCAGAACAGCTTGAGGAGCGCCTCGTAGCTCGTCACTTTCGGGTCGTAGACCACGAGGACGGCCTCGGTATGGCCGGTTCGCCCGCTGCACACCTCTTCGTAGGTCGGGTTCGGCGTATGCCCGCCGGAATAGCCCACCGCGGTCGTCCAGACACCCGGTGCCTGCCAAAAGATGCGCTCGGCGCCCCAGAAGCAGCCGAGCCCGAATTGAGCCAGCTCTAGCCCTTCCGGGTAGGGTCCTTCGAGCGAATGGCCTTTGACGTAATGCTCCTTCGGCACCGGCACTTTGATCGCCCGTCCAGGCAGGCATTGCTCGGCCGTCGGGATCATCAGCTTGTCACGCCGCAACGACCACATCGCCGCTCTCCTGCGGTATCCGGTTTCGTCCTAAGCATGTAGCGCGGCAGACGGGCCCTGCCAACCGGCCTTATACTCGCCGCCAACCCACGATCCAGCGAGAGGCGACCCATGCGGCTCGGCATTCACCTGCCTCAGATCGGACGCAAGGCGGGGCCCAACGCGATCCGCCGCGCCGCGGAACAAGCGGAACAGCTCGGCTTTGCTGATGTCTGGACCAGCGAACACATCATTTTGCCGAACGGGGCGCCCTATCCGCCCTCGCCGTCCTTTTACGACCCCGTATTGGCGCTGACCTGGGCGGCGGCCTATACGAGCCGGGTCAGGCTCGGGACGAGCGTCCTGGTGCTGCCGATGCGCCATCCGCTGCCGCTCGCGAAGGAATTGGCGACATTGCAGAACCTGTCCGGCGGCCGCTTCATCCTCGGTGCCGGGGTTGGCTGGCTGGAGGCCGAATTTGAGGCGCTCGGCGTGCCGTTTCATGAGCGCGGCCGGCGCATGGACGAGGGCATCGCGATAATGCGCGCGGTGTGGTCCGACGACCCCGTCACCTTCGAAGCGAAATACGTCCCCGCGGTCATTGACAACATGCGCATGCAGCCGAAACCGGAAAAGCCGATCCCGATCTGGATCGGTGGCACGTCGGAACCGGCGTTAAAGCGGGCGCTGCGCTATGACGGCTGGCACGGCTCGCGCGCGACGCCGGAGCAGGCGGCGCCGATCGTCGCCCGATTGCGCTCGGAGCGGCCCCACTCGGATTTCGCAATCTCATTGCGCAGCGCCTGGGACGGGCGCGATGACGGCGCGCTTCGAGCGCGTCTCCAAGGCTTTCAGGCGGTTGGTGTCGAGCATGTGCTCGCAGAACCGTTCGACCGCGAGCTCGGCGATTGGCTGGCGGCGGTCGAGCGCATCGCCCGCGCCGGCGAGGGGATGCTGTCATGAAGCTCGCGACGACGATCAAGTTCCGGCCCGGCCATGCCGGTATTGATATGGAGCATGTCTTGGAGGCAGAGCGGCTCGGCTTCGACGCGGTCTGGGCCGGTGAGGCCTACGGCACCGACGCGGTGAGCCCGGTCACCTGGGTATTGGCGCGCACGGAGCGGATCAAGGCCGGCACGAGCATCCTGCAGATGCCGGCACGCACCCCGGCCTGCGCCGCGATGACGGCGATGACGTTGCAGGCGCTGTCGGGCGGCCGCTTCCTGTGCGGCATCGGGCCCTCGGGGCCGCAGGTTGTCGAGGGCTGGCACGGCGTGCCGTTCGGCAAGCCTGTCGGGCGCACCCGCGAATACGTCGCGATCATCCGCCAGGTGCTGGAGCGAAAGGCGCCGCTCGAGCATCAGGGCGAGCATTACCAGATCCCCTATACGGGCCCGGGTTCGAGCGGGCTCGGCAAGCCGCTGCGCAGCATCATCCACGGCGACCCGAGCCTCAAAATCTACACCGCCTCGATCGCGCCGGGCGGGTTGCGCGTCGCGGGCGAGGTCGCCGACGGCAACCTGCCATTTTTCATGTCGCCGGAACGCGCCGAGGCGATCATCGGCCCGACCTTGGAAGGGCGGAGGAAGGCCGGGCGCTCCTCGGATCTCGCCGATTTCGACAACGCGCCCTATGTGCGGGTCAGCATGGGCGACGATCTCGCCAAATGCCGCGACGCGCTGCGCCACGGCCTCGCGCTTTATATCGGCGGGATGGGGGCGAGGAGCCGCAACTTCTACAACGATCTGGCAAAGCGCATCGGCTACGAGG
>VAZF01000034.1 GCA_005888425.1 Alphaproteobacteria bacterium | reverse complement strand
GTTGCCAAAGGCATGCAAGAACCCGGTCGAGCTTGACGGCACGCGCGCCGCGCATCGCCGCGACGGCGCCGCGGTCACCCGCTTTCTCGCCTGGCTCGCGCGCGAGGCGCCCAAAGGCGAGCTGCGCGAGATCGCTGCGAGCGACCGCTTAGAAGCGTTCCGCCGCGAGGGCGAATTGTTCCGCGATCTGAGCTTTCCGACGATTTCCGGCGCCGGCCCAAACGGCGCGATCGTGCATTACCGTGCGATGCCCGAAACCGAGCGCCGTCTCGAACCCGGCACGCTCTATCTCCTCGATTCCGGGGCGCAATATCTCGACGGCACGACCGACATCACCCGTACGATCGCAATCGGTACGCCAACCGACGAGATGCGCGACCGGTTCACGCGCGTGCTCAAAGGGCATATCGCGCTCGCTTTGGCGCGCTTTCCGAAAGGCACGACGGGCTCGCAGCTCGACGCCTTTGCGCGCCGCGCCCTTTGGGAGGAGGGGCTCGATTACGACCACGGCACCGGCCACGGGGTCGGCAGCTATCTGGGCGTGCATGAGGGGCCGCAGCGCATCTCGAAAGCGGTCAATACCCAGGCGCTGCTCCCGGGTATGATCGTCTCGAACGAACCGGGGTATTACAAAACCGGCGGCTACGGCATCCGTATCGAGAACCTCGTCGTCGTGCAGCCTTGGGACGGCGACGACGGCGCGCGCGAGCGCGACATGCTGTGCTTCGAGACACTCACCCTGGCGCCGATCGATCGCACCCTGATCTCGCGTGACCTGCTCGATGACGCGGAGATCGCCTGGCTCGATGCTTATCACGCACGGGTACGCGACACGCTGACCCCGGTTCTCGACCGCGACACCGCCCGCTGGCTCGCCGCCGCGACACAGCCTTTCTGAATCGGAGCGACCCCATGCCCGAGGTTCAGCCCTTCGCCGCCGGCAATTACCGCTTTCTGACCCACGCCTTCCAGTATTCCGGCGGCGTTGCGGCCGATCCGGGCTATGCAATCGAGCGCGCTCGCTTCGTCCGGCCGCTTCCCCTGGCGCAAGGCTTTGACGCGATCGAGGCCTACCTCGCCCGCCACGGCCGCTCGCCGACCGCCTTCTGCGCCTGCGAATTGCGCTCGCCGGGGCAATTCTCCGAACAGGGCTTTATCGACTTCAACCGCCATTACGTGCAGCGGCTGGAGAAGTGGGGGATCTTCCGCAACGACATCAACCCGGTCGCGCGTTCCAATGTCTGTCCGGAAATCGACCCGCCGGCGGAGCCGTCGTTTTATGCGTTCAGCTATACCGTGCCTGGCGGCGGCAAAAGCTTTGTCGCGGCCGGCAGTGGCGAGGCTTCGGACGGTCCTGGTATCTATGCCGAGCGGATCGTGCGGTTCGGCGATCAGTCGCCCGCCGGCATGCGCGACAAGGCGCGCTACGTCCTCGGCGCGATGGAGCGGCGCATGGGCGCGCTGGGCTTCGGCTGGGCCGATGTGACCGCGACGCAGGTCTACACGATCTTCGACATACACTCGTTTCTTGGCGACGAATTCGTCAGACGCGGCGCGATGGCCGGCGGCCTCACCTGGCATTTCGCGCGGCCGCCGGTGCAGGGGCTCGATTTCGAGGTGGATGTGCGCGGCGTCGGCCGCGAGCTGGTGATCCCGGCCTGACCGCGCTGCTCGGCGGCGCGACGGGCGAACGGCTCTACCGCTTCGCTTCCCATTCTCGCCCGCCGCTGGCAAAGGCCTGTTCCCAATGCTGGCCGTCGAAGAAGCGGCGCGGCTGCATTGTCGCCGGATCGTACTCGTCAAGGCACCGCGCGTTGACGCTGTAGTTCTCGGGGTCCGAGCGCGGCTGGTAGAAGGCGTGGATGCCGCAATGCCGGCAAAAGGTGTGCTTCGCCACGCCCGTGCCAAAGGTGTAGGTCGTCATCTCGTCAGCGCCGCTCAGGATTTCGAGCCGCTCGTGCGCGACAGGCAGATGCAGGATGCCCTTCTTTGTGCAGATCGAGCAGTTGCACTCCCCGATCACGGTGTCCGCCAGATCGATTTGGATGCGGAAGCGCACCCGCCCGCAATGACAGCCTCCTTCATATCTCTTGAGCATCGGCCCCTCCGTCACGCCACGCCCGTGCCGCGAATAGCGGCCGAGTTTCCCGCCTTCGCGACTTTTTAGCAAACCGGGAGGATAATGCCGCTGCCGGAAGACTGCCGGCAGGGGACCGGCAAAAGCGGGCCGGCGGCCGGGGGCCGCGATGCACATTACGATCGGCGTCAAGATCTTCGGGATTGCGGCCGGCCTCCTCGTGCTGATGGGTGCAGCGGCGGGGCTCAGCATGCGGATGACCCGCACTGTCGACGCCCAGCTCGTCGTGCTCGACAAATATTATTTCCCGGCCTATGTGCGCCTCGCCCAGGCCAACATCCATTCGGTCCAGGAATCGGCCTATATCCGCCGCCTTCTCTTGGCGCTCGACGAAGGAACGCCGCCCGATTCGACAAAGATCGAGGATCTCCGGCAACGCACCCGGACCTCCGCCGAGGCGAGCGACAAGGAGCTCGCCGAGGCGCGCGAGCGCCTGAACGAGCTAATCCCCGACCCGATCGATTTCGACGACACTGTCGCGCTGGCGCGGCTCGATACACACATCGAATTCCTGCAGGAGGAGCGCCGCCGCTACGAAGCGATCCTGGCGCAGTTGCTGGAGGTCGCCGCCGCCGGCCAGCGTTCTGACGAGAACCGGATTCTCGCCGAGCTCGATAGTTGGCGCGACGATTTCGATCGCCGCATCGAAGCGGCCCGTATCGAGATGCGCCGCCTCGCCGGCGCGGCGATCCTCGGCACCCGTTCCTTTCAGGAGCGCGTCGTGGAGATCAGTCTGGCACTGCTGGCCTTGGCGGGGCTGCTCGGCCTCATTGTCGCCGCGGCGGTGACGACGGGTCTCGTGCGGCCGGTGCGGCGCCTCCTTGCGGGCACGGCTGCGGTCGAGCAGGGCGCGCTCGATACTGTCGTGCCGGTCACCTCGCGCGACGAGATCGGCCGCCTGACCGCGTCCTTCAACAACATGGTGACCGAGTTGCGCGTCAAGGCGCAGATTCGCGAGACCTTTGGCAAATACGTCGATCCGCGCATCGTCGCAGGACTGATCGACCGCCCCGAACTCGCCGATCCCGGCGGCTCGCGCCGTGAGATGACGATCCTGTTCTGCGACATGCAGAACTTCACCGGCTTTAGCGAGGAGATGACGCCCGCGGCGCTCGTGACCGTGATGAACCGTTATCTGACCGTCATGTCGGAGCCGGTGCGCGAGCACAACGGCATCATCGACAAGTATCTCGGCGACGGGATCATGGCGTTCTGGGGCCCGCCCTTTACCGCGGCCGACGAGCATGCCCGGCTCGCCTGTCTGGCGGGGCTCGACCAGCTCGCCTGCCTCGAAGCCTTCGATGCCGAGCTGCCGCACTTGACCGGTGTGCGCCGCGGGCTGGCGAAGGTGCAGGTGCGGATCGGCATTGCGACCGGCGAGGTCGTCGTCGGCAATATCGGATCGGAGCAGACCCGCAGCTACACGGTCATCGGCGACACCGTCAATCTCGCCTCTCGGCTCGATGGCGCGTGCAAGAGCTACGGCGCGCGCGCACTGATCAGCGAGGCGACGCAGCGCGAGGTCGGGGACGCCGTCGAACTGCGCGAGATCGACACCGTGCTGGTCCGCGGCAAAACCGAGCCCGAGCACGTTTTCGAGCTGCTCGGCCGCAAGGGCAATCTCTCCGCGCGGCAGCGCGAGTTGCGCGCGGCATACGCGACGGCGCTCGCCGCTTATCGGCGCCGCTCCTGGGATGAGGCCGTGGGCGGATTTGAGTCCTCCCTCGCGATCGACCCGGAGGATCCGCCGAGCCGCGTCATGCTCGCCCGCGTGCTGCAGTTCCGCGAGCGCCCGCCGGCCGATGACTGGGACGGGGTGTGGATGCTCGAAGAGAAGTGAAGTTCTACTGTTGATTACATTTCGGCGGGCTTGTTAGCAATGCATCCTGCCAAACACGGGGAGGGACTGTGATGAGTTCGGCTCATGCGGCTTGCGGTTGCGGCGCGGTTCACGGTGCGGATACCGCCCCGTCCTGCTCACATCGGTGGTCGCGGCGAGGGTTGCTGCGCTCGGGCGCGGCGCTGACCGCCGGGTTGGCAGCGGGATGGGGCGCCGAAATCGCGTGGCCGGCATCGGCGCTTGCCCAGACGCAGATGCCGCCGGACGCGGCGCTGCAGGCGATGATGGACGGCAACAAGCGCTTCACACAGGGTCAGATGACCTCCTTCAACGACGATCTGAAAATGCTTAAGGAGCACACTGCCGAAGGCCAGGCGCCGTTCGCCGCCGTATTGTCCTGCGCCGATTCCCGCGTGCCGGTCGAGCTCGTCTTCGATCAGACCATCGGGCATCTGTTTGTTTGCCGTGTGGCCGGCAACATCGCGACGGCCGATCTGATCGCCAGCCTCGAATACGGTGTCGCGGTGCTCGGCGCGAAGGCGATCATGGTGCTGGGCCACGGCAGTTGCGGGGCCGTCGATGCGACGATCAAGGCGAAGGCGGTCCCCGGCCAGATCAGCGTGCTCTACCGCTCGATCCGCCCGGCGGTCGAGCAGGCCGGGCCAAACCTGGAAGCAGCGACGAAGGCCAATGCCAAGATCCAGGCCGGTCTTTTGGCGAGCGCTTCGCCGGTCATCGCGGAGGCCATCAAAAACAATCAGCTCAAGGTCGTCTCTGCCTATTACGAGCTCGCGACCGGCGCCGTCTCACTGCTCTGAAACTCTCGCAGCCCCTCACCACCCGAAAACGACGCCCCGGCGGATTCGCCGGCGCTCCTGAATCAGCGGGTGTTTGCCGAGCGGACGGAATCAGTCCGCTTGCGCACCATTGCTCCCGTTTGGCCGTTTCTCGACCAG
>VAZF01000033.1 GCA_005888425.1 Alphaproteobacteria bacterium | reverse complement strand
CGAGAAGCAAGAATTCCTGTGATATTCAGCAGCCTCCCGACCTGACCTGCAACGAGCATCTTGCGGGTCGCCGAGCGGCAGAAAAAAGCAGCCACGAGGGAGTCGGTCTACGGCGACCCAAATCGAAGGGACCACGCGCAATGGCGATTGACATCAAAACTACACAGGGTCCGACGAGCATGAGCGCCGCGGAACGCCACTCAGCCGCAGGGCTCGTCGGGGTCATTCCGGATCGCGACGAATCCTCACCGCGCCGCCGTCGATCAACTCAGCAAGCGCGCACGCCTCGACCGCAACCGAACGGCCCAGCTGCTTCTTCACTGAGGAATTTTTTGCTCCGGCGCTTACAACCAAGAGAGGAATTATCCGCTTTGTAGGGCCTGCATCAGCGCGGCAATTTTGATTGTTGCGAAATTGGAGAAGGTGTCAGAGACCGCATACGGTAAAATGATCTGGTCGTTATGCCGCATGGCTCCACATGTGTAGACAACGTTGGGAACGTACCCTTCGCGTTCGGACGGTTCAGGCCGAACCAGTGGCTCGCGTGATCGCGCGAGAACCTTGGAGGGATCTCGCTTGTCGAGGAGAACCGCCCCGATCGAATATTTCCGAACCGGACCTATGCCGTGGGTCAGTAGCAACCAGCCGTTATCAAGCTCAATGGGAGACCCACAATTGCCGATCCGCACGAATTCCCATGGGAACTGAGGCTTCAAAATGGCTAGGCCACCGTCCCAAGAGTACAAGTCGTCCGAATAGATCAGGTAAAGGTTCTCATTGTCCTGCCTGCTGATCATGGCGTACTTGCCGTCGATCCTTCGGGGAAACAAGGCCATGCCCTTGTTTCGTGTGGCGGCGCCCTTCAGGGGCGACATTCGGAAGGATATGAAGTCGGTGGTCTCGATCAACTCGGACCTTATCGCCTTGCCGCTGTAGGCGGTGTATGTCGCGTAGAAAGTTCTCCGCCCGCCGTCGTCGAATTCCACGAAGCGGGCATCCTCTATACCGTTCGACTGCGATTCAGTGACGGGAAAAATCACCCGCTCGCTGATGTGCCCGTCCGGCTTGAAGATCACCTCGACCTCGTCCCCATCCGGACCTGGAATCCGGTTTCCGACTATGGGAATTGAAGCAAGACGTGCTGTCGGATCGATGGTCACGCTACCATCGGCCGCGATGGATCCCGATCGAAACGTCAAGGAAGAAACATGTCCCTCCCCGACTGCGCGAAGACTCAGAATGAAGCGACGTCCCCCTTCCGGCGCACCGGACTGATCAGGATGGGAGACGATACTTGGATTGAATAATGCCGCCGCTTCGAAGGAATATTCATGCAGAAAATAGGCTCCGACGAGTTGGCGCTGTATGTTGGTAAAAACTACATGGGTAGCAAGGGCGTCTTCCATTTCGTCGGCACGGGCCTCGAATATCTCTAGCAGGTTGCGGTGGCGACCTTCGAAATTCTCAAGAACATCTGCTAGTTGGGTGGCTACCGTCGCGGGATCGAGCTCCAGGACTCGGTCGACGATGTGGTTCGCCCGTGTCTTGTCAATGGGGTTGAGGCCCCGCGGTTCGGCAGCTGGCTTGAACGGGCGTACGACCACTCTCGCCGGATCGGGGCGCAGATAGAGAGCCTGCCGGTTCAGAAACGTGGCTTGTGACAAAGCGCCCTCGGTTCATTTGAGTTGAGATTAGATCAGCAACGGCAGAGTTGCTCGAATTACGGCCGCGACGCAAGATAGTGATCTGGTCCGGATCCACATTTTGCCCTGCTTTGAAGGGGTTATGAAGTAACGGGCTGATCTCACTGTCGAGCGTATAGGTCGCCTCGAGGGAGGCATCGGCGAATCGGAGTTGGGTGGGAATTTTTAGGAAGTTCAGGCGCGTAACGCCTGAGGCCGGGCGAGTTCCGTGCGATTCCCGCTTATGCGAGCAAGCTGACGAATCTCCGCGAGGCCGAGAAGATAGGATATGACGGACTCGCCGCCCCGGTTCTCGTTCGGGCGGTCGGGATGGAGCCCATCGCAACAGCTACCCGTTTCCAGGTCAACCAAGGGCAACGCCAAATCATTGCTGCCGAGAAACCACGCGAATGCGCGCGCCGCCTCGGATCTCCATTCGACATCACCATCCGCACGCCACGCCGCAAGGCAGGCTGAGATCGCCGCCGTGGCTTCCAAGGGCTGCTGATCGAATGCCCGTGGCAGCTTCCGCTTGTCGCCGAAGCCCTCGGTACCGATGGGCCTGAAAAAGCCGGCCGGCGTCGTCTGCAGCGTCATAAGCCAACGCAAGGATCTCAAGCCGGCCTCCACATACGCGGGCGCTCCAGTAGAAATCCCCGTAACGATCAGAGCCTGGGGCAAACGCGCGTTGTCGTAGGCGAGCCCTTCCTCGAACCACACCCACTCCTTCGTCGCAACCACCGACATGATGGAAATCAACCGTTCAGCAAGGAGATGTCGGAGACGCTGGGCAGGAGAATCCTCCGTTACCGAGGTGCAATAGGCGTCCAACCCGAGCAGCGTGAATGCCCACGCGCGTGGCGAGCGAAAGCTCTCCGCAGTCAGCAGAGCTTCGGCGAAGAGAGAGGCGGCCCACCGCCGTCGCGACTGACTAGCATCGCTGCGTGCGCACTCGCCCAAGGCCCAGAGCGTCCGGCCATGGCTATCCTCCGAGCCGATGTCTTCAAGCCAGCTGCGATCGAAGCTCATGAAGTTGCGAAACCGCCTCGTGTCGGGATTCCACGCATGCTGGACAAAGGCAGCCAGTCGGGCCGTCAATGTTTCGGGCATGAGCTGATAACCTGGGTTGTTGAGCGCACACGCCAATAGCAGCGAACGAGCATTGTCGTCGACGCAATAGCCGTGGGACCGATCGGGCACAGAATGGGCCGCATGCTGATACAGCCCGGTATCGTCGCACATGGATAGAAGATGGCCGATCCGCATCTCTGGCGGCACGGGGCTGCCGCGTGAGGGCTCGCTTTGGTCGAGCCGCGCAATCGCGCTAAGCCGATGCCCCCGCCGGGCACTTTCGAAAGCGGTGAGGTAACGCTCCGCGGTTCGTTCCCATGTCATCGATCGACTACTTGAATATGAGCGCCTGCGCATGGCCTGCCGCCGAGCGTTGTTGGTCAGCAATCCCGCGATCTCGTTGCCGATCGCCGTGACATCGCCAAATGGAACCAGAATGCCGCGTCCGTCAGCCAGCAGTTCCCGCGCGTGCCAATAGGGTGTCGAAACGACTGCTTTTCCCAGCCCGAAGCTGTAGGCCAATGTGCCTGACGTCATCTGCGCCTCGTTGAGATATGGCGTAACGTAAACGTCACACATCGGGATGAAGCCGAGCAACGACGCCCGGTCGACGAATTGGTCGAAAAATACGACATGATCCTCGATTCCCAGTGCTCGCACGCGCGCCACAAGGCTCTCGCGGTAGGCCTCGCCGTGATGCCGAACGAGATTGGGGTGCGTCGCACCGAGAACGACATACACCGCATTCTTATGGCTTTTCAGGATCGAGGGCATGGCATCAATCATGACCTCGACGCCCTTATTGGGAGAGAGAAGGCCGAACGTCAGAATGACGGTCCGGCCGCTGAAGCCCAATTTAAGCTTCGCTTGGTCGGGCTCTACGAATGCCATGTCGGGAATTCCATGCGGTATGATCTCGATCTTTTCCGCCGGTACCCGGTGTACAGTACGCAGCAGCTCCCGACCTTTCTCGGCCATGACGACGACCTTTGACGACGCATCGACGATCCTATCCAGGACGCCACGTTGCAGCGGTGTCGGCTCGGAAAGAACGGTGTGAAGTGTCGTAACGATCGGCATGGTCAGCCGCGAGAGCAGCGCCATAATGTGGTCGCCCGCTTCACCGCCGAAAATACCGAATTCATGCTGGAGTGAAACGACTTCGAATTGGTCTGCATTCAGGAAGTCAGCCGCATGTACATAATCTCCTATTCTGTCATCGTTGACCTGAAGGCGAACGACGGATGGATACTCGTAGGCGTAACCATGGTCGGTCATCGCCACGATACAGGTCTTCACGTCCGCGCATGACGCTGAGATCGCCTGCTGCAGATCGGTCGTGAAGGCGGCGATTCCGCAGCGACGTGGGAGCGAATTCCCGATGAATGCTAGACTGCTTAGCTGGCTCACAGTCTCGCCTTCGTCGGGCGGACCAACGAATCCGCCGTTGCTCCATGATGAAGGGGCGGTCGCGTAAACTGGCGGATCGGGGAACCGGCGTTCTGCACATCAAGATTGTGCAACAAGCTTGGACTCGGCTCGGTGCCTAAATAAGCCAACAGACCCTTCAGGACGCCGGATCCAACCTTGATGTTGGTGTGGTCCGCTTCCAGGAAGATGGCTTCACCGACGAACGCGTCCATCCGCCCGACCTGGGCCTGGCCTTCGACGACAAGGAACCAGGTCTCGTGCTCTGCATGGAGCGTCCAGTTCGATTTTGGCGAGAGTTCAATCCGTTCAAGGACGAAATGGGCGCTGGCGAGGAGCAGCGTTCTGGCATCGGCAATGCGCCTCGGAACGGGTTGGCATTCAGCCGGCCCTGCATTTGCAGCCGCCACGGCGTTGTCCACATGAAGTTCCCGCTGTCTACCGTGGTCGAAAAGGCGGAACGTCGCGTCGCTTCTCTGCTGGATTTCCGCAACGACAAGTCCCGGACCGATGGCATGGATCGTGCCGGCAGGGACGAAAATGACGTCGTCCTTCCGGACTCGGTGCCATTGAACCAGGTCCGAAATCGAGCCGTCCTCGATCGCGGCCCGCAATTGCCGGGCTGCGAGCCGCCGCTTCAGTCCGACGGCAATTTTGGCGCCCGGTGTTGCGGAAAGGATATACCATGCCTCGGTCTTGCCGTGCGCCAAACCGATTGATTGCGCGAAGGCATCGTCCGGATGAACCTGGATGGACAGCGGTTCCTCCGTAAACAGCAACTTGAGGAGTAGGGCCGGTTCTGGCGCGTTCGTGTCGGCGCGCTGAAACCAGAGTTCGCCGATCGCGACGCCGTCGTGATGAATCTCACTCCAGGGCCGGAGATCGGTGCTTCCCCAGGGCTTGCGTACAACCCGTATGCAGGCATGTTCGACCGCCATGAATTCTCCTGGCTCGTACCGCTCAGACCGGGTCGACATGACCTCGGACGATGCCGTTCTCGGACAACGCACCGATTGCCGCCAGAGGCGGTCAGCGGCGCCAATTTAAATCGAGGCCTGCTCTCTCGGCGCGA
>VAZF01000032.1 GCA_005888425.1 Alphaproteobacteria bacterium | reverse complement strand
CAGCAGGTCGTCGACACCTGGGCATTCAACGCGGCGGACCTCAGCGAATTCATGTCGATGGAGCACAGCCGCGTTGCGATGAGCCGGATCATCCCGGCTATCGGCGACGCGCTCGTGACGAACCGGCGGCGACCGATCCTGACGCTCGTCGAGGATAATTCTGGCGGCATCCACGACACGCTGTTCGCAGCCTGCGACCGCTGGCGCTACGAGCTGCTCGGGTGCGAGGGGTATCACGACAATTGCACCGACAATCTCGCCGCCGCGATGCGGGAACTCGGGCTTGCGGCAGCCGAAACGCCGGCGCCGCTCAACTTGTTCATGAACATCCCGGTGCTCGATGGGAACCGGGTCGAGGCGCGGCCACCGGTCAGCACGCCCGGAAGCCATGTGACGTTGCGCGCCGAGATGGATTGCATTATCGCGTTCTCGGCCTGCCCGCAGGACATGATCCCGATCAACGGGCTCGCGATGCGCCCGACCGAGGCGCATGTCGAGATTTTGGATTGAGCCGCGGCGCGGCTATTCCGGGCGGAAGCGCTTGCCGGTGCCGATCAGCCGCTGCTGCGGCAGATAAACCGATTTCGTGCGGTCGGCGACGGCATAGCCGATGACCCGCGCATCGCGGCCCTGGCGCTTCAGGATCGCGAGCGCAGAATCGGCGTCGTGCTCGGCGAGGATCACGCAAAAACCGATCCCCATATTGTAGACCTCGTACATCTCGGCGCGCTCGACCCCGGCGTGTTCTTCGATGAGGTCGAAAATCGGCGGCGGCGCGGGCAGATCGTCGACGATGAAGCCGATCTCGGCGGCGACGCGCGGCAGGTTCAGAAAGCCGTCACCGGTGATGTGAATCAGCGCCTTCACCGACGCAATCTTGTCGAGGATTTCGAGGATCTCCGGCACGTAGATGTAGGTCGGGCGCAGCAATTCCTCGCCGAGCGGATGGCCGAGCTCGGCGAAGACGTGATCGACGGAGACGCGGGCGCGCTCGAAGAAGGCGCGGCGCGCCAAGGTGAAGCCGTTGCTGTGGATCCCGTTGCTGGCGATCCCGATGACGCGGTCGCCGGGCACGATATCGCGGCCGACGAGGATGCGGTCGAGCGCCACCGTGCCGATTGCGGTGCCGACCAGGTCGAACCCCTTCACCATGTCCGGCAGTTGCGAGATCTCGCCGCCCGAGATCGACACGCCGGCCTGGCGGGCGCCCTCGGCGAGGCCGATCGCGATGCCGTCGAGCACTGCGGCGTCAGCGCGGTCGATCGCGATGTAATCGACCATCGAGACCGGCTTGGCACCGACGCAGAGGAGGTCGTTGACGTTCATCGCGACGCAGTCGATGCCGACCGTGTCGTACTTCCCCGTCATCTGCGCGACGATAGCTTTCGAGCCGACGCCGTCGGTGCACAACGCGAGCCCGGTGCCGCCGATATCGACGACATTCGCGAAGTAGCCGATCGGTAATTGCACGGCGCCAAACCCGGTCTTGGGCCAGGTCGCCGTGACGCGGGCGATGATGTTGCGCAAGCCTGCATCGGCCTCGGCGATATCGACACCGGAGGCCTTGTACCCGTCAGGGACTCTGTTCGATCGCGTCACGCCCGCTGCCCGGATCAGGTAAAGCCGGGGTTGTACCCCGGCGACGCTTTCATATCACCACGCCGGCCGGCGCGGTGAACTCCGCATCGGTGACATTGCCCGTGTTAACGACCCCAGCCGGCTCGATCAGCAGAATCTCCGCTTCTTGGTCGGCGCAGGTGCGATGTTCGAGGCCGCGCGGCACCACGACGCACTCGCCCGGGCCGAGATCGACGGTGCGGTCGCGGAATTCGACGCGAAACCGGCCTTTCCAGACCATGAAGAACTCGTCCTCAGCGTCATGATGGTGCCACGGGAACTCGCCCTGCACCTTGACGATCTTCACCTCCTGGCCGTTGGCGGCGGCGATGATCTTTGGCCGCCAATGCTCGGAGAACAGACCGAACTTCTCGTCGAGATTGATCTTGGCGGTCATCGGCGGGGTCTCGCAGTGGCCGGCTTGCCATAGCGCGCCTTGAGCTCCGCGGCCATCTGAGTTTCCGGCAGCAGGCGGGTACCGCCGAGCCACACCTCGTCGACCGCGCCATCCGCGCCGCGGCTGCGCCGCACCGGCTCGCCGTGATTGCCGAGGCCCGGGGCGAGTGCGATCTGGCCGGCATCGGCTCCGGTGACCTCGACCTCGCTGGCATCGGTCAGCGGGTTGGGCAATGCTGGGGTCAGGATCAGCACGCGGTCGCCGACCGGCACGAGATCGAGGGCGTTCCAGACGTTCCACCAGCGGCCGCTCCAGTTGCGCAGGCGCTTCTCAGGGGCGCCGCGGCGGGCGAAGGCCGAGATGATGTGCAGGGCGCCGTCCGACCATTGCTCGGCGAGTCGCTCGACGGTGTTGGTGACGATCGACACCGCCAGGCCGTGCTGCGGCACGACCACCGTCCGGCTGATGAAGCCCTGGAACGCGCCGCCATGACCGAACCATTCGAGATCGCCGGTCTTGCTGCACATGATGCCGAGGCCGTAATGGCGCTCGACGCTGGAATAGGCATCGCGCCACTGCCGCCGGATCATCTCGCGCCGGCTGGCGACCGACAGCATGCTCTGCTTCGCTTCCGGGTCGAGCTGACTGAAAAAGCGCGCCAAATCCGCCGCCGTGCTGACAAAGCCGGTGGCCGCCGCCAGCGCATGCGTCGGGTTGTCGCCGGGAATGACAAGCCGCCGCCCGAGCGGCAATTTCGCGCCGTGGCCGCGCGCCATCGGCGCGTCCGCCGCAATCGGCATGTCCGGCTCGGTCTCCTTCAGCCCGGCGGCGGCGACGACCTCGCGGCGTATCCAGTCGCGGTAGGATTCGCCGGTGATCGCCTCAATGATGAGGCCAGCGAGGCCGAAGCCGTGGTTGGAGTATTTGAAGCGGCTGTTCGGCGGCAGCGTCGGAGCCTCGGCGAGCGCCGCGCGCAGCTCGTCCTCGCTGAGGAACGGGCGGCGGTCCTGCCATTGGCCGGCATCGGTGCCGTCGCGGATCAGCCCGGCGCTATGCGACAGCAATTGCGCGAGCGTCACCTCGGCGACGGTCGGATGCAGGCCGTCAACAAACCGCCCTGCCGGATCGTCGAGCTCGAGCCGGCCCGCTTCGCGCAATTTCATGATCGCGGCGGCGGTGAAGCTCTTCGAATGCGAAGCGACGCGAAAGCGGTGAAGCGCGGTCAATGCCGTACCGGTGCCGAGATCGGCGACGCCGAACGCCTGTTCCAGGACCATGTCGCCCTTGGCGGCGATCGCGACGACGCAACCGGGCGTCTCGGTCTGGCGCATCTGAAATTCGATCCATCGCGGGATGTAGTCGAGCGCGGCCGGCAGCCACTTTTGCATCGCACCGCCTTTTGAGCTCACGGGAGGAGCTGCGCCCGCGTCACGTCGAGCGGATCATCGAGCAACGGCTCGACGCGTTGGAGGAAATGCACGGTGTGCGGCATCCCGCCATGGGCTCCGAACGCCGCCTCGTCGACCCAGCGCGAGTGGATGTAGAACAGCCGAGGATCGTACGTCGAACGAAAAGCTCCGATCGAGACGCAGCCGGGCTCGACGGCGGTCGCGCCGACCACGTCGCGCAGCGCGGCGGCGACAGCTTCCGCTTCGCCTTGACGGGCGTGGAAGCGGGCGAAGATGAACAGCTCCATTCAGTTCTCTCCGCCCCGGGGCTGCGGCTTCTATGCCCGGACGGGTTTGCGGGCGAGAAAATCCTTGAACCCCTCTCGCGGATGGCCGGCGGCAAGATAGGTCGCGCGCGCCTCGTCCTCGAGGTCGTAGCGGCCCTGCCAATCCAGCCCCATGCCTTCGTGCAGGAGACGCTTGATGCCCCGCACCATGCGGGAATCGTTCTTGGCGATCATCTGGGCCATCTCGACCGCGGCCTCGCGCAATTTGGCGGACGGGACGATCCGGTTCAAAAGGCCGATGCGCTCGGCCTCCTCGGCGGCGA
>VAZF01000031.1 GCA_005888425.1 Alphaproteobacteria bacterium | reverse complement strand
AACACCATTGTGCTGACGACGCCGACGGCGCTCAACCGCCAGATCATCGATCGCGACCTGTCACCCTATTTTGTGGCAGGAACCGACGAGACCGGGTTCCGTTTTCTCGGCGATCTCCCGTATCAGACGGACGCGCAACGCCAGGGTTTCGAGCACATCACCGAGCGCAATGACATCGCCCGCGCGGTCTGCGCCCGGTTAGGCGTCCGTCTAGTCGATGTCTGCGCGGCATTCGATACCGAGAGATCGGCCGAGTTTCGCGAGCATTTCTACGATGTGCTGCATTTTCGGCCGCGCTCCTACCCGTTGCTGACGCGGTTCGTTTACGCGGAGATAAGGGACCTGCTCGGGTAATCGAGGACCGCCTCGGCATTGAGCCGGGCGGCGGCGGCCGGTATCCTCGGGCCCGAGGGAGGGCCGCGCCCATGGATTTCGCCGATTCTCCGGAGCATGCCGAATTCCGCCGCGAGTTCCGTGCTTGGCTCGACACCAATCTGCCCGACGATCTGAAGGTCGAGGACGCGCAGGATCAGCGCGTGTCACCCGACCGCGAGACGCTCGAAAAGCGCCGCGCCTGGCAGAAGAAGATGCACGCGGCCGGCTGGGTCGGCCTGTCCTGGCCAAAGGAATATGGCGGGCGCGGCGCCAGCTTTATGCAGCAGGTGATCTTCGACGAAGAGTATTTCCGCGCCCGCGCGCCGATCCTGCCCGGCACGGTCGGCATGAGCCTTCTCGGCCCCACCCTCATTCATTGGGGCACCGAGGCGCAGAAGAAGCGGTATCTGCCAAAGATCCTCAGCTGCGACGAGATCTGGTGTCAGGGTTATTCCGAGCCGGGCGCCGGCTCCGATCTCGCCGGCCTGCGCACCCGCGCGGTCGACAAGGGCGCCCATTTCCTGGTCAACGGTCAGAAGGTATGGACTTCGGGCGCGCATTTCGCCGATTGGTGTTTTCTGTTGGTGCGCACCGACCCCGACGCGCCGAAGCATCACGGCATCTCCTATCTGCTGGTCGACATGAAGACACCGGGGGTCACGGTGCGCCCGTTGGTGCTGTTGAATGGGCACCGGCATTTCAACGAGGTCTTCTTCGAGGACGTGGTCGTGCCCAAGGAGAATCTCGTCGGCCCGTTGAACGAGGGTTGGAAGGTCACGACGACAACCTTGATGTTCGAGCGTGGCGGCGCCGGCGGGCGCGATCACGCCGCGCAGATCGCGCGCCTCCTTGAACTGGCGAAGCAATTCCCAAACCGGCAGGAGCCGGCCTTTCGCGAAAGCCACATCCGCCAGCAATTGGCGCAGCTCGCGATCGACGCCAAGGCACTGCAGGTGACGCGGCTGCGCGGGCTGACCCGACGGCTGCGCGGCGAGCCGCCCGGGCCGGAAGGCTCGATCCTCAAACTGTTCGGGTCGGAACTGGCGACGCGCATTGCCGATTTTTCGGCGACCTTGCTCGGCCCCTACGCGACCTTGGAGACCCCGACCGAGACGGTGCCCGATGCGCCGCGCTGGGCCCACCGCGTCTTGGGCGCGCGGCAATACACGATTGCCGGTGGCACGAGCGAGATCCAGCGCAACATCATCGGCGAGCGCGTCCTCGGCCTCCCGAAGGGCTGAACCGGTGAACCCTTCCTCCGTCGTCCCGGCGAAAGCCGGGACCCACCCATCCGCCTCTCCAAACGAGACAATTGGCATCGGCGTTGGTGAGCCGACTCATACTCGCGGACCAACGGAACCGTGGGTCCCGGCTTTCGCCCGGACGACGGAGTTAAGGGCGGAGAAGCTCGCAGCGGCGGGCGGCGTGCGGATAGCCGGTGTTGAGTTGTCCGAGCCCCTCTCGCCCGAACTGAAGGACGCGATCTGGCGCGCCTTTCTTGCGCACCATATCGTCGTCTTCCCGGGCCAGTTCTTGACGCGCGGACAGCAATTCGCCTTCGCGGGCAATTTCGGCGAAGTCGAGGTGCACGGCGCCCATCGCGGCGAAGCGAAACGCTACGATGTCGCGCATGTCATGTCGAACCTCGACGCCGACGGAAATCCCGTGCTGCGGGTCTCGAAGGCTGCCAATTACCACTGGCATACCGATAAGCCCTACCACGCCGCGCCGCCGATGCTGACGATGCTCCGCGCTGTCGAGGTGCCACCCACAGGTGGCGACACTGAATTCGCCAACACGGCGCTGGCCTACGACGCATTGCCGGACGAGACGAAATGGCGGATCGCCGGGCTGCGGGTCGTGTTTCGCCCGGCATTCGACGAGAGCCGGGCGGCGGTCGATCACCCGCTGGTGCGGATGCACCCCGAGACCGGCCGCAAGGCGCTTTATTTCGGCAACCACTCGACGCACATCCTCGGCCTGCCGGAGGCCGAGAGCGCGGCCCTCCTCGGCGAACTCCTCGATCACGCGACGCAGCCGCAATTTGTTTATCGGCATCGCTGGCGTGCCGGCGATCTCGTGATGTGGGACAATCGGTGCCTGCTGCACCGGCTCGTCGCCGACGATTCGATGCGGCGGTACCGGCGCGTTATGCATCGCAGCGTCGTCAGAGGCACGGTGCCGGTCTAGGCGGGCAGGGGACGGAAATGGATATCGGTTTCACCGAAGAACAGGAATTGCTGCGCGACACGGCGCGCAAGTTTCTCGTCAGCCAATGCCCTACCAAATTCGTGCGTGAGATGATGGCGACCGACACGGCTGTCACCGAAGAGTTCTGGCGGCAGCTCGCCGACAATGGCTGGCTCGGCATCACGTGTCCCGAGGATGCGGGCGGCAGCGGCCTCGGTCTCGTCGATCTTGTCGTATTGATGGAGGAGATCGGCCGCGCCGTGATGCCGGGCCCATATCTTGCGACTGTATTGCTTGGCGGCGCGGCGATTGCCGCGGCCGGCTCGCCCGAGCAACGCCGCGAGTGGCTGCCGCGCATCGCCGCCGGTGAGGTGAAGGCGACGCTCGCGGTCACGGAGCCCAACGCCCGCTGGGACGCCGCCGGCATCACCGCGACGGCGCGCGAAGCGCGCGGCGGGTTCGCGCTCTCCGGCACGAAGATGTTCGTGCCCGACGCGCATCTCGCCGATGTGCTGGTCGTCGCGGCGCGCAGTCGCGATGGCAGCACGATGGAGGACGGGGTCAGCCTTTTTCTCGTGCCGAAGGATATGCCCGGCCTCGCGATCCGGCGCCTGCCGTCGATCGACGAGACGCGCAAATTGTGTGAGGTGAGATTCGACAATGTTGCCGTACCGACTTCGGCGCTGCTCGGCGAATTGCACCGGGGATGGGCGCCGCTGCAACAGGTCATTGACCGCGCCGCTGTGGGATTGTCGGCTGAGATGTGCGGCGCGGCGCAACGCGTCCTCGAGATGACGGTCGACTACGCCAAATTGCGCGTCGCCTTCGGCAAGCCGATCGGCAGCTATCAAGGCGTCAAGCACAAATGCGCCGACATGCTGGTCGAGATCGAGAACGCAAAGTCGCTGACCTATTACGCGGCCTGGGCGGTCGATGAGAACGAAGCCGATGCGCCCCTCGCGGTCTCGATGGCAAAGGCCGCGGCTTCCGATGCCGGGCGCAAGGTCTGCGCCGCCGGCATCCAATTGCATGGCGGGATCGGCATGACCTGGGAGCACGATCTGCAGCTCTATCTGAAGCGCGCCAAGGCGGGCGAAGTCGCCTTTGGCGACGCGAGCTGGCACCGCGAGCGCGTCGCGCAACTGATGGGCGCGTGAATTACGAACTCGCCCGCCCATCAACTGCGGCTGAGTGGGCCGCCTATCACGACATTCGCCGAGTGGCGATTTTCGAGCGCTACCTGCCTGGCCAAACCTACGATCCCGAAGACGCCGACGAGTTCAAGGAACTCAATTTCCCGCATCTGCTGCGACACGACGAGGACGCGATAGGCACGCTACGGATCGATGTGCTCGGCGATGCGCGCGCCGCGTTTCGCCTGATCGCGATCCGGCCGGATCTGCAGGGTCAGGGGCACGGAGCCGCCTTGCTGCGGCTCGCGGAAGAGCGTGCCGCCGCCTTCGGCTGCGGCGAAGTCGTGCTGAACGCGATCAAACCGGCTCTCGGATTTTATCGGAAGCACGGCTACGAGCCCGGAGCGTGGTTCGACGTCGAGCCGGAACGCGATCACTCCGTTCGCGTCGGCAAACGTCTTCCGAAACAGCCGACGCGACCGCTGACGCTCGTCGCGCCAGGCCTCGAACGGCTGCCGGACTATGCTGCGGCCGTTGCCGCGGGCTGGTCGCCGGATACCAGCGGCGATGTCAGCGCGGCGCAATTAGCCGCGATCAGCCTCGATCCCGCCGCGTTCCTGGCCGAGTTGACCCGCCAGGATGGAATATTCACTCAGGCCTCGGGAAGGCAGGTGCCGCGCCTCCCGGGAGCCGTGTTCTGGCTCGACGACGGCGATTTCTGCGGCGCGATCAATCTGCGCTTCGTTTCGGGCAGCGACGAGGTTCCCGATTACGTTTCAGGTCATATCGGTTACGCGGTGGTGCCGTGGAAGCGCCGGCGCGGCTACGCGACCCGGGCCTTGGCGCTGATCCTGCCGGTGGCGCGCGAGGTTGGCTTGCGGCGGCTCGAAATCACTTGCGACGACGACAACGAGCCCTCCCGCTGGGTCATCCTCGCCAATGGCGGTGTCTTAACCGGCACGCGCCCGCTGCCTGGCGGCAAGGCGAAGCTCGTCTTCCGGATTGATCTCTGATGGCGGCTTCCCTAAGGATGCGGCCATGACGGAACGGACCTACGATGCGGAACATCTGGCGCGCAATCCGGCCAATTTCACGGCGCTGACGCCGCTCGGCTTTCTCGCGCGGGCCGCCGCGGTCTATCCCGACAAGCTCGCCGTCATCGATGGGGCACGGCGTTTCACCTATCGCGAATTCTACGAGCGCTGCCGCCGCTTTGCCGATGCGCTGCGCCGGCGCGGCATCGGCCCGGGCTGTTGAACGCGTTGAATTACCGCCTGGATGCCCGCTCGATCGCCTTCATCCTGCATCATGGCGCCGCCAAATTGCTGATCGCCGACCACGAATTCGCCTTCTTGGCGCGAGACGCGTTCGCCGAACTGGAGACGCTGATCCCCGTCGTCGAAATCGCGGATGGCAGCGGCGAGGCCACACTCGGCGGCATCGAATACGAGGCGTTTCTCGGCGAGGGCGATCCGGATATTCCGTGGTCAGCGCCCGCGGACGAATGGGCGCCGATCGCGCTCAACTACACCTCCGGCACGACCGGCAATCCGAAAGGCGTCGTCTACCACCATCGCGGCGCCTATCTGAACGCGCTCGGCAACGCGATCACCTTCGGGATCGACCGGCATTCGGTCTATCTCTGGACATTGCCGATGTTCCACTGCAACGGCTGGACCTACCCCTGGGCAGTGACGGCGGTCGCCGGCACGCATATCTGTTTGCGCCGGGTCGATCCGGCACCCATCTTTGCCGCGATCGCCGAGCACAGGGTCACGCATCTCTGTGGCGCGCCGGTCGTCTTGAACATGCTCGTGCATGCACCGGACAGTGTGAAGCGCCGCTTCGATCACGTCGTCGAAGTCGCGACCGGTGGCGCGGCGCCGCCTTCTGTGGTCATCGAGGCGATGGAGCGGATGGGTTTCCGCGTCACGCATCTCTACGGATTGACGGAGAGTTACGGGCCGTCGACCTCCTGCGCCTGGCAAGAGGATTGGGGCGAGCTGCCGCTAGGTGAGCGCGCCGCCAAGATGGCGCGCCAGGGCGTCCAATATCTGACCTTAGAGCGCCAGCGCGTCGCCGATCCCGACACCTTGCGCGATGTGCCGGCCGATGGCGCGACAATCGGCGAACTGCTGTTGCGCAGCAACACGCTGATGAAGGGCTATCTGAAAAATCCGGCAGCGACCGATGAGGCCTTCGCCGGCGGCTGGTTTCACACCGGCGATCTCGCGGTCATGCATCCCGACGGCTATGCCGAGATCAAGGACCGCTCGAAGGACATCATCATCTCGGGCGGCGAGAACATCTCCTCGATCGAGGTCGAGGAGGTGCTGTATCGCCATCCGCAGATTATGGAAGCCGCAGTCGTCGCCAAGCCGGACGAGAAATGGGGCGAGACGCCCTGCGCCTTCGTCACATTGAAGCCGGATGCCGGCGCGGTTTCGGCCGCCGACATCACCGCCTGGTGCCGCGCCAATCTGGCGCATTACAAAGCGCC
>VAZF01000030.1 GCA_005888425.1 Alphaproteobacteria bacterium | reverse complement strand
ATCCCGGCTCGCCCGCCGAGGCATTGGCGCGCCGCCTGACCGGCGCGAATACGACGACGACGGTCTCCTTTGCCAGCGAAGCCGGGCTGTATCAGCAGGCCGGGATCCCGGCGATCGTCTGCGGCCCGGGCTCGATCGATGTCGCCCACAAACCCGACGAATTCATCACCCGCGCGGAACTCGCCGACGGACAGACCTTTCTCCACCGGCTGCTGCAGTGGGCCAGAACCGGCGGCTAGCTCGCGAACTCATAAAATCGCCGGCGCCTCCCGTGTCGAAAAGCCCGTTCTGGGTGGAAAGCGGCCCATCATTGGCTTCGTGCAGATGACGTCTATGCGCCGCTTCCGGACGTTTGCGCACCGACAGTCGGACCGCTCAAATCGAACATACCGGCCATTACCTGGGACAGTCGCCGGGGGTGAGGCTCGCGGCGATCCAGGAGCGCGCTGTAATTCATTCTAACTTTGCCGGTTGCACCGCTGCATCCGGCGGCGCTGAACCGCACGAGATGATCGTCTTGTGGCTCGAAGTTGCAACGATTTGGCTTGCCGCTGATCCCGTTTGAATCAACCTTGTCGCGGAGATCCGGACAGGCGGGAAATTCCGGTATTATCGGGGCGACGAATGACGGCCGGAGCACCTGTGATGAAGCCTTCGCGTGCCACCAAGTTATTCGCTGGCCTTCTGGTTGTTCTCGCGATGCCGGATCTCGCGCTGGCGCAAGATGTTTCTAACGCTCCGACCGTGTCTCATCCATCGAGTCGGACGGTGTCGCCGCGGCTGTCGGACCTGCCGGACGCGCATTGGCACGGCAGCCCGATGGACCTCAAAGTCCATCCCCGGCCGCTGCTACCGGCCCTCCCGGAAAGGGCGGCGGTTCGCCCGAGCACGAGCGATCTGGCGCTGCAGTCGAAACCCGGCGCGGCCCTCACTCCGGCATCGAAAACCGCGTTCGGGGGAATTGGCGCGAACGGCTCGATCCCGGGCGACCCTAACATTGCGGTCGGGCAGACGAATCCCCTGACCGGCGTCGGCTACATCGTTCAGGTCGTCAACACGGAGATCGCCGTCTTCGACAAGAGCGGCAATCTCATGATGCCGACTAAGTCGTTGAGCTCGCTGTGGGCCCCGCTCGGCGGCGGCTGCGCTAGCAACAATGCTGGCGACCCGGTTGTCCAATACGACAATTTGGCGCCCGACGGCCTTAACGGCGGTGGCACCGGCCGCTGGATCGTCACCCAGCTCGGCAGCTTGAGCGCGCCCTATTCGCAATGCATCGCCGTGTCGCAGACCAGCGACCCGACCGGATATTACAATCTCTATTCCTATACCGTTCTGAACAGCAACTACCTCAATGATTATCCGAAGTTCGGCATCTGGCCGACTGCCAACAACCCGGCTTATCTCGCGACTTACAACCTATTCCAGAACGGCCACAAATTCATCGGCGCCGCGCTCTGCGTCTACGACCGCACCGCGATGCTAGCCAACCTGCCAGCGGCGCAGATCTGCCAGAAGGTAGCCGACGGCGGCGGCTATCTACCCGCCGACCTCGACGGCGCAAACCCGCCCGGGGCCAACGAGCGCGGCTACTTTTTGAGCTTCAACACTACCAACAGCTTGCGCATGTATAGGGTGGCCCCGAAGTTTTTGGCCCCGGCCAGCGCGACCTTCGCGCAAGTGATACCCGATATTTCTGTGTTGAGCTTCGCCGAGGCCTGCAACGGCGGGAGCTGCATTCCGCAGCCGATGACGCGCCGCCAACTCGATTCGCTCGGCGACCGGCTGATGTACCGTCTCGCCTATCGCGATTTCAGCACGGCGTTACCCACGGCAGGTAACTGCTTCGGCACGACATCCGTGATCTGCGAGACAATGGTGGTCAACCATTCGGTAAATCCGGGCCCGTTGGGCAGCGCCAATGCTGGTGTGCGCTGGTATCAGCTCCTCTCGACGACGTCGCCACCGAAATACAACGTGCTGCAGCAGGGTACCTACGCTCCGGATGCGACCAACCGCTGGATGGGCAGCGCGGCGATGGACCAAAATGGTAATATCGCGCTCGGCTACAGCGCCTCGAGCGGCAGCGTCTATCCCTCCGTGGCTGCAACCTACCGTTGTCCCACAACTGCCCCGGGCAAGATGGGAGGCGAACTCGTCATCCAGCCGGGCGGCGGATCGCAGACCGGCTTAAGCCGATGGGGCGACTACAGTGCGCTGCGCGTTGACCCGACCGACGATCTGACCTTCTGGTACACGAACCAGTGGTACGCCCAGACTTCAAGTTACGTGTGGAGCACTGCGATCGGCTCCTTCACCGTCGGTACCTGTCCGTAGCACGATAGAGCGGCTTGACGAGCAACATCCGGTTTTGTCACATCACGGGATCGTGGTAATTCACTGTTGGTTCGGCGATAAGCTGATCAGGACAGTAGTCAGTCCCGATCGACACACGATCTACATTGTCGGTGACGGTGCGCGAAGCGGTAGCCCATGTTTGCAATCGGGAGCTTCCCGTTTTGTCCGAAGCCGACCCTCCCCATAGCACCCGAGATGGGCCGAGTAGCGTGGAAATCCGACCTTTGTTTGCGTGGCTTGCTTCAGGCTGGCCTCCGATCGCACCAGCTGGTCCATGGGGCTGGCGCGAACGACAGCTGTGGGGCATCAAGGGCCGATGCTGATAAATCCAGTGAGCGACCCCCTATGGGTGGCTCGCCGACCTCAGCGGCCGTTTATGCGCGGCGGTTAACCGGTCAGCCTGGCGGCGGCGCCGGGATGGGCGGCGGCGCTGCGGGTTGCGGCGGCGGCGCGGGCGCGGCGAGCTCGCGGCTTTCGAGTTCGCTCGGCGGCGTGCCGAAGGTCAGTCGCACGCGGTAAGTCGCCCAGTCGCGGCGGTAGGCGACCGGATCGGGCAGCGGGATTTCCGCCTGCGACAATACCGCCAGCACCTGCACCTGACCGCGCAAGGCAGCGTTCGCCTCCGCGTTCGGGCTGGTCAGCGCTGCCGCGCCCGTTCCGGCCAGCGCGGTTTCCCAGGGACTGTTGGCGACCCATTGCCCCGTCGCGGCGCGCGGCCGGGCATTCACGTCGATCCAATTGGCTGGCGCGACAGCCCCGTCGGGCGCGATCAGCTCGGCTGCGTGCAGCGGCAGCCGATCCAAGGCGGTGATCGAGATCGTGTCGGCGAGCCCGCCCGGCGAAAAGCCGACTTGAGGCTCGAAAGGCGCCGCCAGCGGTGGCGGCGCGCCGCCTCCTGGCGTGCAGGCAGAAAGCGCGAGGAGCGCGGAAGGAAGCAGCATGACGCGGCGCATCGCATTTCCTCGCGACAGCTATCCCGGCCGGTGTAGCGCGAACCCACGGGCGGCGAAAGGGCTAGCAGCTCGGGGATGACGCGCGTGCGGCGGGCGTGCACAATTGCCGGAGACGGAGACGGGAGGGCGCGATGAACGACGCGGCGGCGCTGCGGACCCAGGATATCGGCACGGTTCACGACCAGTTTTTCACGTTGCGCGATTTCCCTGTCGCGGACGGCACGGTCATGCCCGAGGCGACAATCGTCTACGAAACCTATGGCCGTCTCGCGCCCCCTGATGGACCAAACGGCGGGCGCAACGCCGTTCTGGTTACGCATGGCTATACCGGGAGTCATCATGCCGCCGGCCGCAATCCGGCCAATGGCAACCAGCCGGGCTCGTGGGACGGGCTGATCGGTCCCGGCAAGCCGATCGATACCGATAAACTGTTCGTCGTCGCATCGAATATGCTGGGCTCGTCCTTTGGCTCGACAAATGCGGCGAGCCTCAACCCGCCAACCGGAAAACCGTACGGTCCGGATTTTCCGGCGATCGGCATCCGCGACATCGTCACCGCGCAGAAGGCGCTGCTCGACTCGCTCGGGGTCAAGCATCTCGTCGCGGTCGCTGGCCCCTCTTATGGCGGATATCAGGCGTTTCAGTGGGCCGTTGCCTACCCCGACTTCATGGACGCGATCGTGCCGGTCAATACCGCGCCTTGGGCTTCGGTCAATACCGACAAGCAGCTCGCCGAGCTCGAGGCGCGCCTCGCAGCAGACCCGGAATGGCGTGGCGGGCGCTATCACGGACAGGCCGGCTGCAAGACGGTGCTGACCGAGATCCGGATCGAGACGCTGAAGCGCTATGGCATCGAGGCCAATCTGGCATCGCGCTATCCCGATCCGGCCGAGCGCGAGGCGGCGATCCGTCAGCAGGCTGCCAATTGGGCCCGGAACTGGGATGCGCATTCGCTGATCATCCTGCGGCGCGCGCTGCTCGGTTTCGACACGCGGCCCGATTTCGCAAAGATCAAGGCCAAGGTGCTGTACATCCTGTGTCGCAGCGACGCGCTGTTTCCGCCGAAGATTGCGCCAGCCGTGATAGCGGCGCTGAAAGAAGCCGGTGTCGAGGCGGGTTATTTCGAGATCGACAGCGATATGGGCCATTCATCGAGTGGCGCCGAGCACGCCAAATGGTCGCCGGTGTTGCGCGAGTTCCTGGCGCCGTTGGTTGCTGGCCTCGGCTGATCGGAGCTGAGGGCTCAGTGATAGCCGATATCGGCGCGAACCTTGCCGCGAAACACCCAGTAGGACCAGCCCGTGTACATCAGGATCACGGGGATCAGGAACAGCGCGCCGATTAGCATGAACGCCTGCGTATTGGGAGAGGCCGCCGCCTCCCACAAGGTGAATTTGTACGGCACGATCATCGGCCACACGCTGATCGCGATGCCGAGATAGCACAGCAGGAACAGCACGATCGCCCAAGCAAAGGGGGCGACTTCCGAACGGTTGTTCAAGGACCGCCATTCCCAGATCGCCACGAGCAAGGTCAGGATCGGGATCGGCGACAGATAGAGGATGTTGGGCCAGTGGAACCAGCGAAAGGCGATGTCCAGCTCCAATAGCGGCGTCAAAGCGCTGACAACGATGATCGCCAGAAGCACCCCGGCAAAGCACCAACGCCCGAGCCGCCGCACCCACTCCTGCAATTCGCCCTGTGTCTTCAAGATTAGCCACCCGGCGCCGAGTAGCGCGTACCCGAACATCAGCGAGATGCCGGTCCAGATCGAAAAC
>VAZF01000029.1 GCA_005888425.1 Alphaproteobacteria bacterium | reverse complement strand
CAATCAAGGAACGCGCCTCGACAGAGAAGAAGCGTCTCGGCTGCTGACCCGCCTCGACCCCATCGAGAGATCGGCGGTGCCCCTGAGCTTGGCGGAGCTGGCCGCGGCGTTCGACGCAATCGGCGGCTTCGAGGCGCGTCCGTTTGTCGCCGCCGGTGTGTCGGGCGGTCCCGACAGTCTCGCACTGACGATCCTGGCCGATCGCTGGATGCGCGAGCGCGGCGGCCGATTGGCGGCTCTGACCGTCGACCACGGCCTGCGGCCCGAAAGCGCGGGAGAGGCGCAGGCGGTGGCCGGCTGGATGGCCGCGCGCGGCATCGAACATCATGTGCTGGCGTGGTCCGGCCCGAAGCCCGCGACCGGCATCCAGGAAGCAGCGCGCGCGGCGCGCTACGGTTTGCTCGCGGAGTGGTGCCGCGCCCAGGGCTGCCTCCATCTTCTGACGGCGCATCACCGCGAGGACCAGGCCGAGACCTACCTGATCCGCAAGCGGGCCGGCAGCGGCATCGACGGACTGGCCGGCATGTCCGCCCTCCGCGAACTGGCAGGCGTGCGCCTGGTGCGGCCCTTGCTCGCGGTGCCGAAGGCCCGCCTCACCGCGCTGCTCGAGACCGAGCGCCAGCCCTTCCTGTCCGACCCAAGCAACCGCAACCCGGTCTTCGAGCGCGCCCGGCTCCGGCGCGACACCGCCGTGGGGGATGTCGAGCGGCTGAGCGCGGAACTGCGGGACTATGGCCGGCAGCGCATCGCGCGCGAGCGGCAACTGGACCGGTTGCTGGGCAGCGCAGTAACTCTGCATCCGGCCGGCTTTGCCATCATCGATTCCTTGGCTCTCGAGCATGCCGAGGCGGAGCTTGGCGACCGGCTGCTCGGCCGCGTCGCCCTCTGCATCGGCGGCGCCGCTTATCCGCTGCGGCGGGAGCGCGTCTCGCACCTGCGCGCCGCGCTCCTGGAATGCGCGGAGCGCGCCCGTACGCTTGGCGGCTGCCGTTTCATTCCATGGCGCGGGCGGCTCCTCGTTATTCGCGAATTATCGCGCGCCGCGTCGCCCGTCCGCCTCATCCCCGGGACCGAGCTCTTCTGGGATCGCCGCTTCGGTGTGACAGCGCCGCCACACGGAGCCTCGAAACCGATGCTCGGCTATCTCGGCCAGTCCGGAATGCGCCGGGTTGTCGACCGAGATGATGGCGGGCTGCCGCGCCTTGCGCATCCCGTGCTGCCCGCCCTATGGGACGAAACCGGCCTGATCGCGGTGCCGCATCTCGGCTATTTCCGGGCCGGGGCAACCGTGCTGCCGCGGATCGCGTTCCATCCGGTAAATCGGCTGTCGCATGCGGGCTTTACAGTTGTTTAATTGCCGGCGCATCCTATGTTTTGCTGGCGCAGAGCCCGGCGAGGCGGGTGATCGGGGCGCGTGCCCCGAGGCGGTAGGGAAAGGCCCTGGCGGTGAATAATTTCGGTAAAAATCTCGCCCTCTGGATCGTCATCGGCCTGCTTCTCGTCGCACTTTTTAATCTGTTTCAGACCTCATCGAGCCGCGGCCCGCAATCGACGCTCGCCTTCTCCGATTTCGTGGCGGACGTCAATCGCGGCCAGGTCACCGATGTCACGATTCAAGGCGACAACATCAACGGCCATTTCACCGATGGCCGCGCCTTTACGACCTATTCCCCAAAGGACCCGGGGCTGGTCGGCCGCTTGATCGAGAAGGGCGTCCGCATCACCGCCGCGCCGCTCGACGAGAATGTGCCCTCGTTGTTTGGCATCCTGGTGGGGCGCGGCTTTTGACCGAAAAGGTCGGGCGCATCACGTTCGAGGATGTCGCCGGCATCGACGAGGCCAAGCAGGAGCTTGAGGAGATCGTCGAGTACCTGAAGGACCCGCAGAAATTCCAGCGGCTCGGCGGCAAGATCCCGAAAGGCGTGTTGCTGGTTGGGCCGCCGGGCACCGGCAAGACGCTGCTCGCGCGCGCGATCGCGGGCGAAGCGAACGTGCCGTTCTTCACGATTTCCGGCTCAGACTTTGTCGAGATGTTTGTCGGCGTCGGCGCCAGCCGCGTGCGCGACATGTTCGAACAGGGCAAGAAGAACGCGCCCTGCATCATCTTTATCGACGAGATCGACGCCGTCGGCCGGCATCGCGGCGCGGGGCTGGGCGGCGGCAATGACGAGCGTGAGCAAACCCTGAACCAGCTGCTCGTCGAGATGGACGGGTTCGAGGCCAATGAAGGCGTCATCCTGATCGCCGCGACCAACCGGCCGGACGTGCTCGACCCCGCGCTGTTGCGCCCGGGCCGCTTCGATCGCCAGGTCGTCGTGCCGAACCCGGACGTTGCCGGCCGAGAGAAGATCCTGAAAGTGCACATGCGCAAGGTGCCGCTCGCCTCGGATGTCGATCCGAAGATCATCGCCCGCGGCACGCCGGGCTTTTCGGGCGCCGATCTTGCCAATCTGGTCAACGAGGCGGCATTGATGGCGGCGCGCCGCGGCAAGCGCTCGGTCGCGATGGGCGAGTTCGAGCACGCCAAGGACAAGGTCATGATGGGCGCCGAGCGGCGCTCGATGGTCATGACCGAGGACGAAAAGCGGCTGACCGCCTATCACGAGGCGGGTCACGCGCTGTGCATGCTTTACGCCGAAGCGCATGAGCCGCTGCACAAGGTGACGATCATTCCGCGCGGCCGCGCTCTCGGTGTGACGATGTTCCTGCCCGAGCGCGACAAGTACAGCCAGTCGAAGGTCGAGATTAAAGCGATGATGGCGAGCCTCTTTGGGGGCCGCGTCGCCGAGGAGCTGATCTTCGGGCCCGACAAGGTGACGACCGGCGCGTCCGACGATATCCGTCGCGCCACGGGCATCGCCCGCCGCATGGTCACCGAGTTCGGCTTTAGCGAAAAGCTTGGGCCGTTGCGCTACGCGGATAATGAGGAAGAAGTGTTCCTCGGCCATTCGGTGACGCAGCGCAAGAACGTCTCGGACGCGACCGCCAGGGTCATCGACGAGGAGATCCGGCGTATTGTCGACGAGGGCGAGCGCACCGCCCGCGAGATCCTGACCGGACATCTCGACGAATTGCACGCGCTGGCGAAGGGCCTCCTCGAATACGAGACCCTGTCAGCGGACGAGATCCGCCGGGTGATCAAGGGCGAGCGCATCGTCCGCGATGTGTCGACCCCGGCGCCCTCCGAGGAGTCGCGGCCGGGCCGGCGCAGCTCGGTGCCGCCCTCCGGCCGGCCGAGCGGTCTCGAACCGGAGCCGCAGCCCGGCGGCTAGACTCAGCTCCGGTGCACCGCGCCTCTCACCTGATTTTCCGGCAACGCAAAACTGTAAGTTGTCCCTCATCGGGGCCCGCGCCCTCGGCACGTCTGCTGACGATTTGAGCATCCGTCTCTGCTAGGATGGCGCCCGCCGGCCGGTGTTTATCCGGGTGGCAATAGGACCGGGGGGGTAGGACGGGGGCGATGGCGCGTAAATTATTTGGGACCGACGGCATTCGAGGTACGGCCAACAGCGAGCCGATGACGCCCGAGACGGCGCTCAAGGTCGCGATGGCGGTCGGCGAGTCGCTGCATAACGGCACGCACAAGCACCTGGTCGTCATCGGAAAGGATACGCGGCTCTCGGGCTACATGCTGGAGCCCGCTCTGACCGCCGGCTTCATCACAATGGGCATGGACGTTGTGCTGGTCGGGCCGCTGCCGACACCGGCCATTGCGATGCTGACGCGCAGCCTGCGGGCCGATATCGGGGTTGTCATTTCCGCCTCTCACAACCCGTTCGGCGATAACGGCATCAAATTATTCGGACCGGACGGCTACAAGCTGTCCGACGATTTCGAAGCCAGGATCGAAGCCGCGATGAGCAAGGGGCCGACACGCCGCGCCGCGCCCTCCGATCTCGGCCGCGCAAAGCGGCTCGACGATGCCGGCGGCCGCTATATCGAATTCGTCAAGCAGAGCTTCCCGAAAGGGCTGCGGCTCGATGGGCTGCGCGTCGTCGTCGATTGTGCCCATGGCGCCGCGTACAAGGTCGCGCCGACCGTGTTCTGGGAGTTGGGCGCTGAGGTCTTCCCGATCGCCGTCGCGCCGGACGGCTTCAACATCAATCGCGATTGCGGCGCGCTGTCGCCGGAGAATATGCGGCAGGAGGTGCTGGCGCGCCGTGCCGATATCGGCATCGCGCTCGACGGGGATGCCGACCGGCTGATCGTCGCGGATGAGCGCGGCGTCATCCTCGACGGCGACCAGCTGATGGCGCTGATCGCGACAAACATGGCGCATGGCGATCGTCTGCAGGGCGGCGCGCTGGTCGCGACAATCATGTCGAACCTCGGCCTCGAACACCGTCTTGCGAAGCAGGGGATCGGGCTCCACCGTACCGCGGTCGGCGACCGCTATGTCGTCGAGAAGATGCGCAGCCTCGGCTGCAATCTCGGCGGCGAACAGTCCGGCCACATCATCCTCAGCGATTACGCGACAACCGGCGATGGGCTCATCGCGGCATTGCAGGTCCTGGCGGCGATCGTCCAGACCGGCAAGCATGCGAGCGAAGTCTGCCGCGTCTTTGAGCCTGTGCCGCAGCTTTTGCGCAATGTGCGTTTCGGTCATGGAAGACCGCTCGAAACGGCGCGGGTCAAGCGGGCGATTGCCGCCGCCGAGGCGCGGCTCGGCAATGAGGGCCGGCTCGTCATCCGCAATTCCGGGACCGAGCCCGTCATCCGCGTCATGGCGCAGGGCGAAGACGAAAGCTTGCTGACCGGCATCGTCGACGACATCTGCGCGACGATCCTCTCCGTCGCGCAAGGCACCGAAGAGATCAAATCGCCGGTGCGGGCCGCGGAATAATGCCGGTGCTTGCTGCGATGGACCCGGGATGAACGGGCGGGTATTGATCATCGCCGGCTCGGATTCCGGCGGCGGCGCCGGCATCCAGGCCGACATCAAAACCGTGACGATGCTCGGCGGCTTTGCGATGACCGCCGTGACGGCGCTGACTGCGCAGAACACAATAGGCGTGTTCGGTGTGCTGCCGATCCCGCCCGATTTCATCCGGCAGCAGATCGAGGTCGTGCTCGACGATCTTGGCGCTGATGCGCTGAAGACCGGCATGCTGCACGACACGGCCGTCATCGAAACCGTCGCGGCGGTCATCGCCGAGCGCGCCGCGGGTATCCCGCTCGTCCTCGATCCGGTCATGGTCGCGAAGGGTGGCGCGCCGCTGATCGAGGAAGGCGCGATCGGCGCCTTGAAGCGCCTTCTCGTACCGCACGCTGCGGTGCTGACGCCGAACCTGCCGGAGGCCGAGATCCTCGCCGGCCATGCCATCATTGATGTCGTGGCCATGCGTGAGGCGGCCGATGAATTGCGTGGTTTAGGTTGCCATGCAGTCCTGCTGAAAGGCGGGCATCTGCCGGGCGACACGGTGTACGACGTGCTCGCGACCGCCGATGGTCAACGCGTCTGGGACAGTCCGCGCATCGACAGCCGCCATACGCACGGTACCGGCTGCACGCTCGCCTCGGCAATCGCTACCGGGCTCGCGCAGGGCCAGACGATCGAAGCCGCGGTCGAGCGCGCCCGCACCTATGTGCAGCGTGCGATTGCCTCGGCCCCCGGTCTCGGCCATGGCCACGGACCGCTCGACCACGCGCACCCGCTACGGACACATTGAGCGATGCGCCTCCCGCTATACCAAATCGACGCCTTCGCCGAGGGGCCGTTCACCGGCAATCCGGCGGCCGTGTGCCCGCTCGAAGAATGGCTGCCCGACGACGTCATGCAGGCGATCGCCGCCGAGAACAACCTGTCGGAAACCGCCTTCTTCGTGCCCGAGGGCGGCGGTTACCGGCTGCGCTGGTTCACACCGACCACCGAGGTCGATCTCTGCGGCCACGCAACCTTGGCCTCGGCGTTTGTTGTGTTCCGCTGGCTCTCGCCGCAGCGGAACGAGGTGACATTTCAAACGCAGCAGGCGGGGCCACTGACGGTGGCGCGCGATGGCGATCTATTGGCGCTCGATTTTCCGGCCCGGCCGCCCTCCCCCTGCCCGACGCCCGACGGCCTCGCTGCCGCGCTCGGGAGCCCGCCGGTGGCATTACTCGCCGCGCGCGATTACCTCGCGGTGTATGAGAGCGCCGACGAAATCCGGGCCCTGACGCCGGATTTTGCCGCGATCGCCAAGCTCGATCGCTTCGCCGTCATCGCCACGGCGCCTGGCGCGAATGGGATCGATTTCGTGTCGCGCTTCTTCGCGCCGGCGCGCGGCGTCGACGAGGATCCGGTGACCGGCTCGGCGCACTGCACGCTCATCCCCTATTGGGCTGACCGCCTCGGCACGACGCGTCTCGAAGCGCGCCAGCTGTCGCGCCGGGGCGGCGCGCTGTCCTGCGCGCTCCGGGGAGATCGCGTCACGATCGCCGGTCGCGCCGTCCCCTACCTGGAAGGCAGGATCGACATCTGAGAATTGCGCATTGCGCGAAATCGCGGGACAATCCGCCCCGACCGGGGAGGGTTCCGATGGCGCGCATTGCGATTTTTGTTGCCTGCTTTCTGCTGTCGGCTTCGCCGGCTTGGGCGCAGGCCAAGAGCTCGATCGAGAAGCTAAACGCCGAATGGATGGCCGCCTTCAACAAGGGCGATGCGAAGGCCTTGGCCGCGATGTACACGCCGGATGCGTATGTGCTGCCGGCGGGCGCCGAGATGGCGAAAGGGCACAACGCGATCGAGAAGTTCTGGGGCGGCGCGGTGAAGCAGCTCGGTGACGCCAAGCTGACGACCGTCGATGTCCAATCGCTCGGCCCCGGCGCGGCGCGCGAAATCGGCACGTTCAGCTTCAAGACAAAAGCGCAGCCGCCGGAGCAGATCACCGGCAAATATGTCGTCGTGTGGCGGAAGATGGGCGGGCAGTGGCAGCTCGCCACGGACATCTGGAACATGAACAAATAGCCGTCCGGCGCGACAATGGCGCGGTCGCCAAAGCCGCGGAATGAGCTAATCTGCCGCCGCAGAGCGGAGGCAATCGATGGCCAGGACATATCGGGTCGCCGTTATCGCCGGCGACGGCATCGGGCGCGAAGTCGTGCCGGAGGGCGTCAACGCGTTGGAAGCGGCAGCGCGGCGCTACGGCTTTGCGCTGGAGTGGCGCGAATTCGACTGGAGCTGCGAGACCTACGCCAAGACCGGCCGCATGATGCCGGAAGACGGGCTCGACCAACTGCGGCCCTACGATGCCGTGTTTCTCGGTGCGGTCGGCTACCCCGGCGTGCCGGACCATGTCTCGCTCTGGGGGCTCCTGATCCCGCTGCGGCGTCATTTTCAGCAGTACATCAATCTAAGGCCGGTGCGGCTCCTCGCCGGCGTCGACTCGCCGCTGAAGGGCCGCGCCCCGGGCGATATAGATTTTTATGTCGTGCGTGAGAACAACGAGGGCGAATACTCCTCGGTCGGCGGCCGGCTCTATGAGGGCACCGATCTCGAAATGGCGATGCAGCAGGCGGTGTTCACGCGGCGCGGCTGCGACCGGGTCATGCGCTATGCCTTCGAACTGGCGCGGACGCGCAAGAAGCACGTGACTTCGGCCACGAAATCGAACGGCATCATCCACACGATGCCCTATTGGGATGAGCGCTTCGCGGCGGTCGCGAAAGACTACCCCGACGTCAAGACCGACCAGTACCACATCGATATCCTGACGGCGCATTTTGTGCGCCACCCCGATTGGTTCGATGTCGTCGTCGGCTCGAACCTGTTTGGCGATATTCTCTCCGATCTCGGGCCCGCCTGCGTCGGCTCGATCGGCATCGCGCCATCGGCCAACATCAACCCCGAGCGCGAATACCCCTCGATGTTCGAGCCGGTGCACGGCTCGGCGCCCGATATCGCGGGGCGCGGCATCGCCAACCCGATCGGGCAGATCTGGTCGGGCGCGATGATGCTCGAGCATTTTGGCGAAACCGAAGCGGCCGCCGCGGTTGAGCGCGCGATTGTTGAGGTTTTAGCCGAGGGAGGTACCCGCACGCCCGATCTCGGCGGCAATGCCGGCACGAAGGATCTGGGCGCCGCCGTCACCGCCGCGATCCGCTGAGACGAAAGCGTCCGTGACGATGAAGCACGGTCTGGCATGCCTGCTCTCCGCGATCGCCGTGCTCGCACTGACGATATCCATCGCCATTGCCGGTCCGCCGGACCACCCCATCCGTGTGGGGATTCTGATCGCGGATCCCGAGCATAATCCAGGCGACCAGGCTCTCGTGGAGGCGCTGAGGGAGCTTGGTTACGCCGCGGGCCGGAACGTTATTTTCAAATACAAGAGCGCCGAAGGTCGCCCGGAGCTGTTCGCGCCGCTTGCTAAGGAGATCATCGACTCGGGAGTAGACGTTCTTGTGACGCCCGCCAATGGGCCGACCATGGCCGCGGCGAAGGCAACCCAGACCATTCCGATCGTCATGATCGGCGCCACCGACGTGGTCGAGACCGGCCTCGTCGCGAGTCTTGCGAGACCGGGCAAAAACATCACGGGGCTCGCCATCAACGCCGCCGAAATCGCCGCGAAGCGGGTTCAGCTGCTGCAGGAGGCCGTGCCGCGGCTGTCTCGCATCGCGGTTCTGTGGAACGCCAGCATACGGTCGATGGCGCTTGGTTTTCAGAATAT
>VAZF01000218.1 GCA_005888425.1 Alphaproteobacteria bacterium | reverse complement strand
CGATGTCAGCATCGTCTTCATGAAGTACCTGGTCGGACGCAACGTGCTGCAGGCGATCCCGCTCAGCAAATACAAGGATTGGGACAAGGTGATCCCGCTGTTCAGCAAGGGCGTGTACCCGAACGGCAGCGAAGCCTCGACCCAGGGCGTCGCGCCCTACACGGTCCTGTACGCCACCGGGCCTGACGGGCAGAAATTCGCCACCGGCCCGACCGAATGGCTGACCGGCATCCCGACCATCACCAACGCCGACACGCTTGGCATCCGGCCGGATTTGACCGGACGTCCGGTCAAGAGTTGGGCGGATTTGCTCGGTGCCGAATTCAAGGGCAAGGCCGCGTTGCAGGATCAGCCCACCGTCGGTGTCATCGATGTCGCGATGGCGCTCGAAGCACGTGGCGACCTCAAATACGGCAACAAGGGGAACATGACTCGCGAGGAGATCGACAAAACCATCAATACGATGATGGAGGTCAAGAAATCCGGACAGTTCCGCTCGTTCTGGTCGAGTTTCGATCAGTCGGTCAATCTGATGGCGTCGGGCGAGGTAGTGATCCAGTCGATGTGGTCGCCGGCGGTGACCGCCGTCAAGGCGCGCGGCATCCCGTGCGTGTTCCAGCCCTTGCAGGAAGGCTACCGGGGCTGGGGCTACACGCTGGCGCCGATGAAGCATCTCGCCGGCCTCAAGCTCGACTGCTTCTACGAATACATGAATTGGTACACCTCGGGTTTCCAGGGCGCGTTCATCGCCCGCCAGGGCTACTACTCATCGGTCCCGGAACACGCCAAGAAATTCCTCAGCGAGGCGGAATGGGATTACTGGTACGGCGGGAAGCCGGCCGCGGCCGATATCACCGACCCGTACGGCAAGCTGATGGAGAAAGCCGGCAACACCCGCGACGGCGGCGCCTTCTGGGACCGCATGGGCAACATCGCGGTGTGGAATTCGGTGATGGACGAAGACCGCTACCTGACCCGCCGCTGGAACGAGTTCATCACGTCATGACCGTCCTGCCGCTGGCCGTCGCCGCATTGCCGCGGCTCGATCGTTTCGCCTCGGCCTCGCGCCGCCTGCCGCCATGGCTCGTGTCATGGCTGCAGGTGTGCCCGCTCGCCTTCGTACTGGTCGTGCTGTTCGCGTTGCCGACGCTGTTGTTCGTGGTCGTCAGCTTCTGGGATTACGACCGGACGGGGATCTACCCCGCCTTCGTTCTCGATAATTACCGCGACCTGCTGACCACGCCGGCGACGATCCGCGTCTATCTGAGTTCGCTGGTCTTTGCGGTCATCGCCTGGGCAATCACGCTGTTTCTCGGGTTCAACATCGCTCACTTCCTGATCTTTCACGTGCGCAGCGCTGCGGTCCGAACCCTGCTGTTCCTGTTGTGCGCAATCCCGTTCTGGACTTCCGGCATCATCCGAACGATCGCCTGGATCCCGTTTCTCGGACGCAACGGCGCTTTCAACCAGATCGTCATGGGCCTTGGCTTGACGTCCAAGCCACTCGATTTCCTGCTGTTTTCGAGCTTCGCGGTGATCGTCACCTACGTCAATCTGTTCACGCTGCTGATGGTCGGACCGATCGCCAATTCGATGGCCAAGATCGATCCCGCGCTGATCGAGGCGGCGCGCGATGCCGGCGCCAGCCGCTGGCGGATCATGGTCGAAGTCATCATTCCGCTGTCTAAGACCGGGATCGCCTTGGGCTCGATCCTGGTCTTCACCCAGGTTATGGGCGACTTCTTCGTCGTCAAGCAGATGAGCGGCGGGCAGAGCGCCTCGATCGTCTCGACGCTGGCGACCGAGATCCAGGCGATGCAATACCCGCCGGCTGCCGCGAGCGCTGTCGTGCTCGTCATCTTCGTCGCGCTGATGGTCGCCGGGATGATGCGCATCGTCGATGTCCGCAAGGAATTGGTGAAGTGATTTCATGGGTAGGTTGAAGGGGCCGCTGCGATGATGGTCGGCGGACAGAGCTACCAGACGGTGGGACGCGGACGGCCCTGGACCTTCTACGCGCTGGCGGCGCTGTTCGGTCTGTTCCTGCTGTTTCTCTATGGGCCGATGCTGGTCATCTACATCCTATCGTTTCAGGGTCCCGATGGCGGGGTGACCTTTCCGATGGTCGGCACCTCGCTCGTCTGGTTCGAGGACATTCTGAAACCGGGGCAGATGGCGAATATCCCGGTGTCGTTTGGGCGCTCGATCGCGCTCGCCTCGATCGTGAGCCTGTTGACCGTAGCGATCTCGGTCGCCGCAGGCCTCGCCTTCCGGCGGCGCTTCCCCGGCTCTGGGGTGGTGTTCTATCTGGCGGTCGCCAGCCTGGTAATGCCGAGCCTCTTGGTCGGCTTCGGCATCGGGCTGGGCTTTCGGGCTCTCGACACTAAGCCCAGCCTGTTCACCTCGGCATTGGGCGCCCAGTTGACCTGGACCTTGCCGTTTGGCCTGTTCGCGATGTTCGCGGTCGTCAACCGGTTCAACCGCGCCTATGAGGAGGCGGCGAACGATCTCGGCGCGACGGCCTGGCAGCGGCTCCGGCACGTGACCCTGCCGATCCTGTTGCCCGGCATCATCGGTGTCGCGATGGGCGCCTTTACGCTGTCCTACGACGAATATGCGCGCACAACGCTGGTGATCGGCGAACGCAATACCCTGCCGCTCGAAATCTATGCGCTGATCTCGAGCGCCACCTCCCCGACCCTGTTTGCGATCGGCACCATCACGACCGGCGTGTCGTTTCTGGTCATCGGCCTCACGCTGTGGCGGATCCTGCGCCTGCAGCGGCGGCGCGCCGGGGCCATGCCGTCATGATCCGCCTTGTCGCTCAACGCGCGACCGATGGGGCGGCTGTGGAACCGCGCTTCGACGTCGAGTTGGTCGCGGTCACCAAGCGCTACGACCAGACCCTCGCGGTCGACGCGATCTCGCTCCGCATCCCGCGCGCCAGCTATTGCTGCCTGTTGGGCCCGAGCGGCTGCGGCAAAACCAGCACGCTGCGCATGATCGCCGGGCACGAAGCCGTGACCGACGGCGACATCCTGATCCGCGACCGCAACGTCACCGATCTGCCGACAGCGAGACGCGGCACGGCGATGATGTTCCAGAACTATGCGCTGTTCCCGCACCTCAACTGCCTCGACAACGTCGCCTTCAGCCTGAAGATGCGCGGAATCGGCAAGGCCGAGCGCTACGTTCGGGCTCGCGAATTTCTCGAACTGGTCGAGATGGGGGAATTCGCGCTGCGTTTGCCGGCGCAGCTCTCCGGCGGACAGCAGCAGCGGATTGCGCTGGCGCGGTCGCTGATCACCGAGCCACGGGTGCTGCTGCTCGACGAGCCGCTCTCCGCCCTCGACCCGTTCCTGCGGGTGCGCATGCGCGAGGAGCTGAAACGGCTGCAGCGCGAGCTCGGCATCACCTTCATCCATGTCACGCACAGCCAGGACGAGGCAATGGCGTTGGCCGATCTGATGGTCGTCATGGATCAGGGGCACATTCGCCAGGCCGGGACGCCGCGGCAGATTTTCGAGGCGCCGGCCAGCGTCTTCATCGCCCGCTTTATCGGCGGTCACAACGTGCTGCCGACGCCGAGCGGTCTCGTCGCGGTGCGCGCCGACCGCTGCCGCATCAGCCAAGCTGGAAACGGCGCGCAATTTTCCGGGCAGGTCGTCGCGGTCGAGTACCAGGGGCCGGTCGTCAGGGTCGCATTGCAGATGCAGTCCGGCGAGCAGGCCGCCGCGCTGCTGCCGGACAACACCTATTTTGCCACCCCGGTGCAACCCGGCGATCCGGCCACGCTCGTGTGGTCCGAAGCTGACGCCCATCCGGTCGCAGTAAGCTGAGTGCGAAACAGCACGCTTCGTGGCTCCACGGGAAGGTGGCCCTAGCTGGTTGTTCGACGCGCGAAAATAACCGCATGAGTAGGGTCCCGATCGGCGTCGATCGGGATCCCACCCTGGAAAGGGTACCGGGCCAGGGCTCAGCCAGGTCTCCATTTTGCGAGACCGATTTTCTTCAAAAAGTGATGGTTGTGCGTAGCCCGAGTACCGGCGCATCCGCGACACGCTTTCCGGGCGCATTCGGGTTTACGATGCCGCCGCCGATATTGAAGACGTATTGAAAATCTGGCTGGACCTGCCACCAGTTGGTGAGCTGAAAGCGGTAGGTCAGTTCGAGGACAGCCTCGCCCGACCGGATCGGGTGAAACTGCCCGGTCAACCGCGCGATATCCGCGTCGAATCCCCGTGCCGCGCTGCCGATCTTCGCATAGCCGACGGCAATCCCCGCCTGATCGTCGGCGCGGCCGAACGGTCCTTTATAGGTCATACCGCCATCGGCATAAAAATCGACGAGGTTGCGGTCGCCGGGTGCGAAGCCGGCCCGGGCGAACACACTCAAGCGCGTATGGTCGGCGTCATTGACCACCAAGGGCTGGTCGACGTTGACGTAAAAACTGGGATCGCCATCGTGCAGAAACGGCTTTCCGTTGCTCGCCGGACTCGCGAGCGAGACGCCGTTCTGATCGAAGCGCAAGTCGCGAAAACGCTCCGAATTCCACCAGCCGCCAAACCTGTAAGCGCCGTTCTTATCCGAGTCGTCCGGGTTGTACCGTATTTCGCCGATGAGCCATGCGCCGTCACTCGTACGGAAGGCGGTGCCGGAGGCGTCGCGCAGTTGGGAGCCGCCGACCCCGGCCCCGGTCGGATCGCCGTTAAACAAGGCGAGAAACAGGGTCACTCCTTCTTGCGGATCGACCCGGACGCGGACGGCGGGCGTGGCGAGCGGGTAGCCCGGTCCACCGGACGGCAGGTCGAGCGCGGGCTGGGTCGGCCAGCCGAAGGTCGAGTTGATGAACAGGCGCGCCGAGTCCGGATTGTGAAATTCCGTGCCAATCGTCAGCTGACCGATGCGCAGGCGCCAATTGTTAGGCGCGCGCGAAGATCTCGCCGCGCACATGCAAGCTGGGGCGCAGATCGATTTTCAGATTGGCATCAGTGACGCCTTCATAGCGCGCGCCCTGGCGCAACCCGCCAGCCAAATTGCCGAGGATCTCGCTGGTCTCGGTGACGGCGAGCGTGAGCCCGGCCTCGCAGAGGCGGTGCCGCAGCTCGAAATTCACCAGTTGCTTGCCAGCATCGCAGCGATCATCCGGCTTGTCTTCGGCGCTCGCTTCCGGCGTGGTTGGCGGTTGAGGGTCTTTTTTCTTGCCGGATTTAACCGTGCCCTCGTCGGATTTGTTATCGGCCTTGTCGTCGGGTTGGTCCGAGGTTTTGCCGGTGTCCGCCTTCGAGGTTGCAGCCCGTGAATGCATTGGCACCGCGAGCGCCAGGAGGAGGCAGATGACTGCGAAACGCGCCACCAGACGGGTTAAAACCGCCGTCATGATCTGCCGAAAGGCTCGGGCGCGCCGCCCTGTCGCCTGCTGCGGCTCAACGGAAGTTGCACGACGCAACTCAATACTGCACGTCTTCACCGCCGCCCCGGTCCGGATAAGTACGGTGCAGTCTTCAATAGCCGCAGCCCACACGCACGACGGACGCCGGCACAAGTGCATCCATGGTGAGGCTCGCAGTCCTGCGGCTTGCTCTGACAACGGCTGCTCCTCCGCCCGAGGATCGTCCTGCATACCCTCCGATTGGGAAGGGCGACGCGGAGGTCTCCTGGCTGAGGGTCATCGCCGACGGCGCCTTCCCGACCCCTCCTGACGGATGGGATCAGTGGCCGTTGCCGCGGGCTCGCCACTTACAGTTGCGGGGGCAGCGCCGGTCTCG
>VAZF01000217.1 GCA_005888425.1 Alphaproteobacteria bacterium | reverse complement strand
AACAACAGGGTAAATCCCAACGCCATGACGAGCAGCGGCGCCAGCATCGTGACATCGATCGTCGGGCCGCCGAGGCGCAATACGCTCGCCGGCTGATGCAATGTGTTCCACCAATCGACCGAGAATTTGATGATCGGCAGGTTGACGATTCCGACCAGCGCCAGGAGGGAGCCGGCGCGCCCGCCGCGGCTCGCATCGTCGAACGCGTTCACCAGCGCGATATAGCCGAGATAGAGAAAGAACAGCACCAAAACCGAGGTCAGCCGCGCATCCCAGACCCACCACGTCCCCCACATCGGCCGGCCCCACAAGGACCCGGTCGCAAGGCAGACAAAGGTGAAGGCGGCGCCGATCGGGGCGGCGGATTGCGCCGCGATCTCGGCCAGCGGATGCCGCCAGATCAGTGCGACGGCGCTGGCGACCGCGACAAACAGATAGACCGACAACGCCATCCACGCCGAGGGGACATGGATGAACATGATTCGCACGCTCTCGCCCTGCTGGTAATCGGGGGGCGCGAGGATCAGCGACCAGAACAAGCCGAGCACGAGCACAACTAGGCTCACGCCGCCCAGCCACGGCAGGGCGACGCCGCTGATCCGCATGAAACGGGCCGGGTTGGCCAGATGGCTCAGCATTGGAATGAGCGTAATCCCTTGAGGCGGCGGGTTGTAGCGCATCGCCGGGGCGTCGTCAGCGTCGGTGAGTCGCAGGGCGTCTCAGTCGAGCGCCTGCCGCAATGCCGCGGCGGCGGCGAGCGGCGCCAGCGGCACCGCCGCCACGGTCAGCGCGGCCAACAGCAGCAGATGCGCGCGCGCCCCCTCGGCGGCAAGGCTCGCCTCAACAGCGCCCGTCCCGAAGATCAGGGGCGGCAAATAGAGCGGCAATACGACCAAGGTCGTCAGCATCCCCGGCCGGCGCGCGCCGAGGCTCAAAGCCGCCGCGATCGCTCCGACGAGGCTCATCGCCGGCGTCCCGAGCAACAGGCCGAAGACGAGGCTCGGGAGCGCCGCCGGGTCGAGATCGACCAGGATCGCGAGCAGCGGGCTGACGATGACGAGCGGCAGCCCGGTCATCAGCCAATGGGCCGCGGCTTTGGCGAGCACCGCCAATTCCAGCGGCATCGCCGACAAGGCGATCAGATCGAGGCCGCCATCGGCATAATCGGTGGCGAACAGCCGGTCGAGGCTCAAGACGGCGGCGAGCAGGGCCGCGACCCAGACAATCCCGGCGGCGACGCGCCGCAGCAGCTCCGGCTCCGGGCCGATCCCGAACGGAAACAAGATGACGGCGAGCACAAAGAAACCGAGCACGAGGCCGATATCGCCGCCCTGGCGTATCCCAAGCCGCAGATCCTGGCGGATCAGACCGAGGAAGGCGCGCATCAGATGGCGATCGCATCGGGTGGCGCCGCAAACCGGTCGAGCGCCAGCGTCGTTGCACCTGGGAGCGCGAGCGGCTGATGCGTCGCGACGGCAACCCGGCCGCCCGCCGCGCGATGCGACGCAATCGCGGCGACGAGGCGGGCCTCGCCGTCATCGTCGAGCGCGGCGCCGGGCTCGTCGAGCAGCCACACCGGCGCCGGCGCCGCGATGAGTCGGGCCAAAGCGAGCCGCCGCCGCTGGCCGGCCGACAGCCAGCGACACGGGCAGTCGGCGATAGGCTCGATGCCGAAGGCGGCGAGCGCCGCGTCGACCGCGGGATGCGACACGCCGCGCCAGGCTGCCCAGAAGCCGAGCATCTCGCGCGGGCTCAGCGCCGGCTTCACCCCGTCGAGGTGCCCGACATAATGAATTGTCGCTCGATACCCCGCCGGATCGTCCTCGACCGGCGTGCCGCCCCAGAGCAGGCGGCCCGCGGCGGGCGCGAGCAGTGTCGCCAAAAGGCGCAGCAGGCTCGATTTGCCGCTTCCATTCGGTCCGATCAGCACCAAGGCATCTCCGGTGCCGATGCGGCAATCGATACCAGCGAAGACGAGCCGCTCGCCACGCCGGCAAGCAAGATTTTCGCCGATAAGCTCGATCGTTTCGGGAAATGGAGGCAACCCTTCGGGCCTAAAAAAAGCGGCTCCGGAGGGGGAGAACCGGAGCCGCGAAGCCGCCGGCCGATGGGATCGGCCGGAGACGAGGTTTGGGGGACAAACCTGTAAGGGAGAACCTTACGCTGCTCATATGGCCCGCCGATTACGACCGCGAAATGCTCAAATTGAGGCTATTTGGTGGAGCTTGTTAACCAACCAGCCTAATCGACCGGGCGCCGGTCCTCGATGATCTTGCCGTCATTCGGCAGACTGCCTTCCGGAACCCGCACGATTTCGGCGCGGAGCTTTGTAACAGCCTGTGCCGATTCGGCGATAGCCCCCACGCTTTCGGCCGGCTCGCCCATCTCGATGTGCAAACTCATCTGATCCGCGCTCGCCGGCCGCTCGATGACCAGCCGTGCCCGGATGATCGATTTGTGCCGCCGGACGATTTCGGCGACCTGCTCCGGATGGACGAACAAGCCGCGCACCTTTGCTGTCTGATCGGCGCGGCCCATCCAGCCCTTGATACGGTGATTGGTCCGGCCGCACGGGCTGGGGCCGGCCAGTAACGCCGAGAGATCGCCGGTCGCAAAGCGAATCAGCGGGTATTCCGGCGTCAGCGTCGTCACCACAACTTCGCCGACCTCTCCCGGCGGCACCGGGTCGCCGGTTCCGGGCTGTACCAGCTCGACGATGATTCCCTCGTCGAGCACCATGCCGGGACAGACCTCGCCATCGGGGCCGATACTCTCATAGGCGATCAACCCGAGATCGGCGGTGCCGTAGCATTGCAAGGCCGTGATGCCGCGGTGGCGAAACTCGCTGCGCAATACGGCCGGAAACGCCTCGGCGCCGACCAGCGCCTTTTTGATCGAACCGAGAACGCTATTTTGCTCGGCAGCGCGGTCGAGCAGGATTTTCAGAAATGACGGCGTGCCGACATAGGCGTCGGGCTTCAGATCGGTGATCGTGCGCAATTGCAATTCGGTCTGGCCGGTGCCGGCCGGGATGACCGGACAGCCGAGCGCTTGCGCGGCGCTGTCGACCATCGCGCCGGCCGGGGTCAGGTGATACGAGAAGGCGACGTGGATTAACTCGCCACTGCGAATCCCGGCCGCGTACATCGCCCGCGCCATGCGAAAGAAATCGGGTCGCCGGCCTTCGACCTCATAGATCGGACCGGGCGACGAGAACACCCGTGCGACGCTGCCGATGGGCGCCGCATTGAGCCCGCCGAAGGGCGGATCGCGCCGCTGCATCTCGATCAAATCCGATTTGCGGGTCAGCGGCAGATCGACGAGCGCGCGCCGGTCGGTAATATCCTCGGGCCGTACCTTGGCGAGCAGCCGGCGATAGGCGGGGGCATGCTCCTTGGCCGCCGCGACGACCCGCGGCAGCTCGGCCATCAGCGCTGCCTCGCGCTCCTCCGGGCTGCGGGTTTCCAGCGCGTCGTAGAAGCGGCCTTGCACGCGCTTCTCTCCTCTTTTCGATCGCCCATGAGGCGCGGCGCAGATTGCGCCGGGATGCCGCGCCCA
>VAZF01000216.1 GCA_005888425.1 Alphaproteobacteria bacterium | reverse complement strand
CGGCAATCCGCAGGCAAACGCAATCCGGGCCGACCGGCACGGGCACCTGCGCCATCGCCGGAAACATCACCACCGCGCCGGCAAGGCCGGCCACCGCCATAAACACATGGCGCGCCATAAGCACATGCCACATTGTCGAGCGTCGCATCACCCCTCCCCTGTCGCCTCCCCCACGGCGGCGCAAGATCCGCCCGACATTATGGCAAGGCGAGACCGCCCTTAACATGCGTCACGTAACATGCGTCACGCCGGGCACACAAAAAAGCCGGCCGCCGGCCCGGTTCTACGGGCCAGCGGCCGACCTATCGGATGGCAGTCCTGCCGTCAGAGGGAGAGTGGCTTGTCGGTCTCCTTGTGGACCGTCTGAGCCGCGGCATCGGCGGCGGCGTCAGCCGCGCGCATGGCAACATCCCGGACCCGCGAGACCGTCTCTTCGCCTGCCTTTTCAGCGCGGTTCCACAGCTGATCGCGCGACGGGCCGAACCATTCATCCTCGACCCGGCTCGAGGGCAGCAAGGCGGCGAGCAAGCCGCCCGCCAGCATGCCGATCGCGCCGATCAGCAGCGGATGCCGCTCAAACATATCGCCGACCTGATCGGCCACGCGCCCGGCGCTCTCGCCGGCGCGGTCCAGCATCGCGCCGCCCGAATCGCGGGCCGAGCGGGCCACGTCCTGCGCCCGGTCGGTCACCTGATGCATCCAACCCGAGCCCATGCCGCTGCCGGACTGGTCGATCATGGCATTCCCGGTATGACCAAGCGGCCGATCGGCACCATTTCCCATGCCGTTGCCCGTCATGCCAATACGCTGTGCCGCGCTCGACGCCATCTCGCCGGCGCGGTTGCCGAGATCGGTCGCGAGATCGCCGACGCGGCGCCGCGCCGCCTGGATGCGCTCGTCGCGCGCGATTCGGTCGACCGCCTCGGTCTGGCTTGCGATCAGCCACGCCGCGCCGAGACCGATCATCGCGACCGGGATCGGGTTGTTGCGCACGAACTCGAGGCCGCGCTTCACGCCGTAATCGTCACCAAGATTGTCCTTGAGCATCTTCAGTCCCTCTTCTGCGAGGTAGCGCGCGGCGAGCTTGCGCTCGAGCGCCGCCAGGGTCAGGGCAAGCTCGCCCCGGGTTCGGGCGATGTCGCGTTCGACATCGGCAGTCATCGCAACCTTTCCCGCAGCCACGCCTCGTCCTCGCGCAGCGAGCGCAGCGAGCGGCGCGGCATCAATGAATCCGCGTCGAAACGGCTTTTTCCGACCAAAATCAGCACGACGCCGATCGCCAAAGCGATGATCGCGATGATGAGCGCCGCCAGCCAGGCCGGCAGAACAGTCGCCAGCCCCAGCACGGCCGCGGCCAGCAGAACACCCCAGCCGCTCAACGCGATAAAGACGCCGATGCCCAGAGCCGTCGCGCCCTGGCCGATGCGGCCGAATTTCTCCTGCAGCTCAGCCTTGAAGAGCGCCAGTTCCTGACGGACCAGCAGAACCGTCTCGCTCGCGAGATCGGACAGCAGCGCCGTGATCGAACGATCAGCCTTGACCCGCGGCTCAAACACGTCCGGGCCGTCCGGATCGACCGCCATCAGCGCGGCTCCCGAATCCCGCTGCCGCCGTAGCCAGCATTGCCGCTCGGAACGGTGCCGCCGATCGCGCCGAAATCATGCCGCGCACCACCCATTGGCTGCGGCGCTGACGCGGTCGGGCGCGGGGCCGACATGGTTTGCGGCCGCGGCCGCGAGGAGGACGAAATAAGGAAGCGGCCTGCCAGAAAACCGGCGCCAACCGCGGCCGCCATGAAGGCGGCCGGCCACTGCCGCGCGAAATCCTCGACCTCCTCGGCCATCATGCCGAGCGAGCGGTTGCGCAGCCGCTCGGCGAACTGCGTGATCTCGTCGGCTGCGCCCTCCGCGTACTGGCCGATCATCGTCGAGCGGTTTTCATCGAGGGCGCGAGCGGACCGGCGAAGCATCTCGCCGAACGAGGCGATTTCGCCCGCCGCGCGATCGCGCTGCTCCTCGAAAAAAGACGAGGCACCCTCGCGCACCGCACCGATGACCTCGGTGCCCATCTCCTTGGCGTCCTGGACCGCCCGGCTGCCGTCGGGCTGGCCGCGCGACATGCCCTGGGAGGTGCTGGGAGAGGCGCCGACCGAGGCGGCGGGGTTGGTTCCGCTCCCTTGCGAGAGCGCGCCGGAAGTGAATTGTTTGGGATCAGCCATCGAGCCTTCTCCGCCTTGCCCAAATCGGCAAAAAATCAACTGGAAATCTCTGCTTTCACGAACGGTCTGCGCGCTATCGCGGTTCCCGCCGTGATGGACACCGGCGGGGGTATCAAAAATCCCGCTGCGCATGGCTGCCGAATTGCGTTGGCGCAATATCCGTCCTTGATTTAAGACCGCCGATCCGCCCGGTACCGCCCCGACTTTCATAGAATCAGGTCAGATGAGTTCGCCGGAATTCCCCTGCAAATGGATCAGTCCCGAACCCGATGTGATGGCGCTCGACGGCTCGGAGGTGCGCCTCTTATGCGAGCTGCCGCGAGGCGCGATGGCGATGTTCACGCTGCCCCCTGATGCCATCTCTAAGGCGGTCGCGCACCGCACCATCGAAGAGCTGTGGTGCGTCATCCGCGGCCGCGGCCGGATCTGGCGCAAGATCGGCGATCGGGAGGACGTGACCGATCTGGTGGCCGGCGTCTCGGTCGCGATCCCGACCGGGGCGCATTTCCAGTTCCGTAACGACGGCTCGCAGCCGCTCGACATCATCGCCGCGACGATGCCGCCCTGGCCCGGCGATGGGGAAGCCTATCTGGTCGACGGGAAATGGGAGCCGACGGTGTGATTTATGCCGTTACACCGGGGCTGGCGTTGGTGTGGTGCGTCCTTCGACTGCTCGCTATGCTCGCGCTCAGGATGAGGGCCTGTAGTTAACGCCAGCAAAATCATTCCTCATCCTGAGGAGCGCCGCGGTGAAGCCGCGGCGCGTCTCGAAGGACGCTGGTTGGCAATGCAGCCGATGCGCCGCACGGCCCGAAAACGCGGCAAACGCTAATACGCCTGCTCGGCGTAGATGCGGGTGATGTCGCCGTTCCAGCGCGTGCGATAATCCTCGACCAGCTCGGCCGCGGGGGTGCGGCCCGAGCCGGCGATCGAGAACAGCGGATCGAGGAAATGCGTCTCGTCCTCGCCGGCGAGATCGCGGCGGGAGCGTCGGTGCAGCCCCTCACGGGCGATGTCGAGGACTTCGAGAGCGATGTCGCGCACCGTGCGGCTGCGGTGCGGCGTATCGAGGCCCATGCGCGGCACATCGTGCAGCATTGCCTCGCGCTCGGCCTCGGTCCAGTCGGCGACCAGATCGCTCGCCGCATCGAGCGCCGCGCGATCATACAGCAGCCCCAGCCAGAACGCCGGCAGTGCGCAGAGCCGCCGCCAGGGTCCGCCATCGGCGCCGCGCATTTCGAGAAACGTCTTGAGCCGGACTTCGGGAAACGCGGTCGTCAGATGGTCGGCCCAGTCGCCGATAAGCGGCAATTCTCCGGGAAGTGCGGGGAGGCGGCCGGCGAGAAAATCGCGAAACGACTGCCCGCTCGCGTCGATGTAGGCGCCGTCGCGGTAGACGAAATACATCGGCACATCGAGCATGTAGTCGACATAGCGCTCGAAGCCGAACCCGTTCTCGAAAACAAACGGCAAGGTGCCGCAGCGGTCGGGATCGGTGTGCGTCCAGACAAAGCTGCGATAGCTGTGGAATTCGGTCGGCTGCCCCTCGACAAAGGGCGAATTGGCGAACAGCGCCACCGCGACCGGCTGTAAGGCGAGACCGACGCGGAACTTCTTCACCATGTCGGCTTCGGTCTCGTAATCGAGATTGGTCTGCACGGTACAGGTGCGCAGCATCATGTCGAGGCCGAGCTGACCCTTTTTCGGCATGTAATCGCGCATGATGCGGTAGCGGCCCTTCGGCATCCACGGCACCTCGTCGCGCCGCGAGGTCGGATCGAAGCCGAGCCCGATCATGCCGAGCCCCAACTCGTCGCAGACTTCGCGCACCTGCCGCAGGTGCTCGTGCACCTCGCCGCAGGTTTGGTGCAGCGTTTCGAGGGGCGCGCCGCTTAATTCAAACTGGCCGCCGGGTTCGAGCGTGATCGAACATTGGCTGTCATTCG
>VAZF01000215.1:1388-6614 GCA_005888425.1 Alphaproteobacteria bacterium | reverse complement strand
CAATGATGGCAGTCGCCGATAAGGAGGTGTCGTTGATCCTATCCGGCACCGGTGACGTCCTGGAGCCGGAGGACGGCATCATCGGCATCGGCTCGGGGGGCGGCTACGCGCTCGCCGCGGCACGCGCGCTCCTCGAAGTCGAGGGCCTCGATGCCGAAACGATCGCGCGTCGCGCGCTGGCGATCGCCGGCCAGATCTGCGTCTACACCAACGACAAGATCACCCTGGAAAAGCTCTCGCTGTGACCGGCAACGCCTTCAGCCCGCGCGAGATCGTCTCTGAGCTTGACCGCTACATCGTCGGTCAGGACGACGCGAAGCGCGCCGTTGCCGTCGCCCTGCGCAACCGCTGGCGGCGGCAGCAATTGCCGGCCGACCTCCGCGAAGAGGTGCTGCCGAAAAACATCCTGATGATCGGCCCGACGGGCTGCGGCAAGACCGAAATCGCGCGTCGGCTCGCGCGGCTCGCGCAAGCGCCGTTTCTGAAGGTCGAGGCCACGAAGTTCACCGAGGTTGGCTATGTCGGGCGCGATGTCGAGCAGATCGCGCGCGACCTCGTCGAAGTCGCGATCGCGATGATCCGCGAGCGGCTGCGCAAGGATGTCGAGCCGAAGGCGGAGCTGGCGGCCGAGGACCGCGTCCTCGATGCGCTGGTCGGGAACAATGCGAGCGCGGATACACGCCAGAAATTCCGCAAGATGCTGCGCGAGGGCGCGCTCGATGAGCGCGAGATCGAGATCCAGGTGCAGGAAAGCGCCGCAGCGAACCTGCCGACCTTCGAGGTCCCGGGCATGCCGGGCGCCTCGATGGGCATGCTCAATCTCGGCGACATCTTCGGTAAGGCGTTCGGCGGGCGCACAAAGCCAAAGAAGCTGACGGTTGCCGACAGCTACCGCGTGCTGATCGCGGAGGAGAGCGACAAATTGCTCGACCAGGAGCGGGTCGTGCGCGAGGCGATCGCATCGGTCGAACAGAACGGCATCGTCTTCCTCGACGAGATCGATAAGATCTGCGGCCGCACCGAACGCGGCGCAGGCTATAGCGGCGCCGATGTCAGCCGGGAAGGCGTGCAGCGGGATCTGCTGCCGCTGATCGAAGGTACAACGGTCGCGACAAAGCACGGCGCGGTTAGGACCGACCACATTCTGTTCATCGCTTCCGGCGCCTTCCACCTCGCGAAACCGTCGGATCTCTTGCCGGAATTGCAGGGGCGCCTGCCGATCCGGGTCGAGCTGAAGGCGCTCGACCGCAGCGATCTCCGCCGTATCCTGACCGAGCCGGAAGCAAGCCTCGTCAAACAATACCGCGCCTTGCTCGCGACCGAAGGGGTCGAGCTCGATTTCCGTCCGGACGCGATCGACGAGATTGCGCTATTGGCTGAGCAGATCAATTCCACCGTCGAGAATATCGGCGCCCGCCGTCTGCACACGATTCTCGAGCGTCTGCTCGAAGAGATCAGCTTCACCGCCTCGGACAAGCCGCGCGGCACCGAAATCGTCGTCAACGCGGATTATGTGCGCGAGCGGGTAGGCGAACTGGCCAAGAACGCGGACCTGTCGCGGTTCATCTTGTAAGCCCAATTCTTCGCCTCGTTCGCCTTTCCCTTGCGGATTGGCTCGCCGCGCCGGCCCGATTGCGTTAACCTTGTTGTCGGAGGCACACCCCCATGCTGTCCTCGGCGCGGGTCCAGGAACGGTTGGCGCGGCGTACGCTCGCGCTGGTGCTGGCGGGCGGCCGCGGCAGTCGGCTCAAACAACTGACGGACCGCCGCGCCAAGCCCGCCGTGTTTTTCGGCGGCAAATTCCGCATCATCGATTTTGCGCTGTCGAATTGCCTCAATTCGAACATCCGTCGCATCGCTGTCCTCACCCAGTACAAAGCGCACAGCCTGTTGCGGCATTTGCAGATGGGCTGGTCGTTTTTGCGCCCCGAGATGAACGAGTTTCTCGATCTGCTGCCGGCGCAGCAGCGGCTCGACGAGGCGACCTGGTACCGCGGCACGGCCGATGCGGTTTACCAGAATTTCGACATCCTGCGCGCCGCCCGGCCTGAGTTCTTCGTGGTCCTGGCGGGCGACCACATCTACCGGATGGATTACTCCAATATGCTCGCCGACATGCAGGCGAGGGGGGCGGACTGCATCGTCGCCTGCGTCGAGGTGCCGCTCGCGCAAGCCTCGGATTTCGGCGTCATGGCCGTCGACGAGTCGATGAAGATCGTCGATTTCCTGGAAAAGCCGCCCGCGCCGCCGTCAATTCCCGGCAAGCCAGACCGTGCCCTCGCGAGCATGGGGATCTACGCCTTCTCCGCCGATTTCCTGTATTCGGAATTGCAGCGCGACCACGAGGATCCAAAATCGAGCCACGATTTCGGTAAGGACGTCATTCCAAACCTGGTCAGCCGCGGTCTCGCCGCGGCGCATCGCTTTGAGGACAGCTGTGTCAAGACAACGCCCGACGCCGAGGCGTATTGGCGCGATGTCGGCACGATCGACGCCTATTGGGCCGCCAATCTCGATCTGGTGAGGCCAACGCCGTCGCTCGACATTTATGATCCGAACTGGCCAATTTGGACCTACCAGCAGCAATTGCCGCCGGCCAAATTCGTGTTCGACGACCCGGACCGGCGCGGCGTTGCGGTGGATTCGATGGTCTCGGGCGGCTGCATCATCTCCGGCGCGCAGCTGAGACGCTCGCTCTTGTTCTCCAGCGTGCGCGTCAATTCCTACGCTCAGACCTGCGATGCGGTGGTGCTGCCCGAGGTACAGATCGGCCGCTCTGCGCGGCTCAACAAGGTCGTTATCGACCGCGGCGTCCGCATCCCGGAGAACCTTGTCGTCGGCGAGGATGCCGAGCTCGACGCGAAGCGCTTCTACCGTAGCGACGGCGGCGTCGTGCTGATCAGCGCGGAGATGCTCGCGGCGCTTTGAGGCGGAACTTCAGAAAATCCGGGCGGAGCTGGCGCGCTCGCGGATCCAGACCTGGGCGTCACGACCGGATTGCAACGCGTCGCGCGCGGCATCGACTGCATCGAGCAGCGCCTGTTCCTTGTCGAGATAGGCGCCGTAGACCGACGCGCCGATCCTGACCACCCAGCGCGCGTCCCGACCGCGCCGGCAAACCTCAAACTCCATGATCCCCATCTCAACGACCTCTCAGGGCGACGAGGCGCCCGCGGCGAAGGTTCTGCCTGTCCGCTCGGCTGCGATCCTTGGACCGCCGCCGTATCGCCGCTCCCCCGGTTACTATCGTAAAGCGGACAGCAGGATTGAAGCCCAAATTCGATGCCGAAATGTTAAGCGCCTGCGCGGTCCTCCAGAAGTGGGCATTTTCCGGGCATTTCGCGGCAGCTCTGCATTTGGCCGAGAACGGGCGAACGCCGCAAATATTTCTCGCGACCCACCGGTCAAGGCGGCGGGCAGGGCGTATCGATTCGACCAGCGGCGCTCCGTCTCGACCAGGGAAGCTCACGAAATGCTTGCCCCGTCGGGGCGCAAGTCGGAGTCTCGCTGCGCTAAACCGGGTCAATCTCAGGCGAGGGCCGTGGCGAGCACGATCGAGTTGGAAAAGGCGGAGCGGGTCCGTGACGCCGGGAACCTCGCGGCAGTCCGGTTGAACGGCGCCGAGCAGCCTCCGCTGCGCCGGTTTATCGCGCTGCTTTACGAGCATGTGCCGCCCGCCGATGTTGCGCAGCGCAGCCCCGATGATCTGTGCTGTGCCGCATTGGCATTATGGCAGTTCGCATCGCATCGCGAACCCGGCCGCGCCAAGGTTCGCGTCTACAATCCCACGCTTGAGACGGACGGCTGGTCGTCGACGCGCACCATCGTCGAGATCGTCAATGACGACATGCCGTTTCTCGTCGATTCGGTGACCGCTGCGGTGAATGAGGGCGGCCGCGAGGTTCGGCTCGTCATCCACCCGATCCTGAACGTGGCCCGCGATGCGAAGGGCACGCTTCTCGGTCTCGATCCCCCGAAGTCCGGGCTTCACGAATCCTGGATGCAAATCGAGATCACCCGCGAGCCTGACCCCGCCGAGCGGGCTGCGATCGCCTCCAAACTCGAGACGGTACTCGCCGATGTCCGCAGCGCCGTATCGGATTGGCCGCTGCTGCGAGAACGCCTGCGGACGATCGTCGCGGAGCTGAGCGCGACCCCGCCGCCACTGCCGCCGAGCGAGATCGCCGAGGGGCTCGATTTCCTGCGCTGGCTCGACGACGACAATTTCACCTATCTCGGATTTCGCGAATATCGCTTCGACGACAGCGCGGATACCGCCGCCCCGCTCGGCATCCTGCGCGACCCGAAGTATCCCGTCTTTGAAGGAGTGCGGAATTTCGCGGCGCTGCCGGGCGATGTGCAGGATTTTCTGCGCCGCCGCGAGCTCCTCGTCATCGCCAAGACAAACCGGCGGGCCACCGTCCATCGCAACGTGTTGATGGATGCCGTCGGGATCCGCCGCTTTGGCTCCGGCGGCGAGGTCGTCGGCATCCGGCTGTTCGCCGGGCTTTTCACATCGCTTGCCTACAGCCGCAGCCCGCGCTCGATCCCGCTGTTGCGCCTGAAGGTGCAGCACACGATGGCGCGCTCGGGCTTGCCCCCCGACAGTCATGACGGGAAGGCGCTCCTGCACATCCTCGACACCTACCCGCGCGACGAGCTGTTCCAGATGCGCGAGGAGGAACTCTACAACATCGCGATCGGCATCCTTAATCTGCAGGAGCGCCAGCGCATCGCACTCTTCGTGCGCCGCGACCCGCTCGAGCGCTTTGTCACCTGTCTCGTCTATGTGCCGCGCGACCGCTACGACACGGAACTACGGTTGCGCTTCGCGGCGATCCTGGAGGAGGCGTTTGCCGGCGAGCTCGTCGATTTTTCTGTGCAAGTCGACGAGTCGGTGTTGGCACGTGTCGAATTCCTGATCGGGACGACGCGCGGCGCGGTGCCGACGGTTGATGTCGTGGCGTTGGAGCAGCGGCTCGCCGAGGCCGGGCGCAGCTGGAGCGACCGGGTCGAGGCCGCCTGCGACGAGACTTACGGAGAGGTCGAAGGCCGCGCGCGGCTGCGGCGGCTGCAACCCTTTCCGGTCGCCTATCAAGCGCGCACGACGCCGGCGCAGGCCGTCGCTGATCTCGACCGTATCGAGGCGTCACTGGCGGGATCGCCTCTCGAAGCCTCGCTGCATCCCCGGGAAGGCAGCGAGACGCCGGGGCTGCGCCTCTACCG